>NZ_JCAFRI010000005.1:0-235872 GCF_059367915.1 Stenotrophomonas sp. YJH_SMC_19 | reverse complement strand
GAACACCCGTGGCCAGGCTGGCGGCCTGGCAGAAGGGGTAGTGCCGGCCGCTGGCCGGCAGTGTCGACCAAGGTCGACACCTACCAGAACACCCGTGGCCAGGCTGGCGGCCTGGCAGCAGAGGGGGTAGTGCCGGCCGCTGGCCGGCAGTGTCGACCAAGGTCGACACCTACCAGAACACCCGTGGCCAGGTTGGCGGCTTGGCAGCAGAAGGGGTAGTGCCGGCCGCTGGCCGGCAGTGTCGACCAAGGTCGACACCTACCAGAACACCCGTGGCCAGGTTGGCGGCCTGGCAGCAGAAGGGGTAGTGCCGGCCGCTGGCCGGCAGTGTCGACCAAGGTCGACACCTACCAACAGCATTCCCAGCAGCGCATCGGGTGGAAAGCCCCCTTGCTGTTCATGGGGGCGCGCCGAAGGCGCGGGAACAAGGTGGGATGCGCGGGCAGTTCGTTTACGCGCCCAGCGCGTAACCGAACTGCTGCTTGAACTGCTCGTTGAACTCATCGAAGGTGAAGCGCTGGTTCTGCGTGCCCGGGTGCTCGACCTTCAGCGCGCCCATCAGGTTGCCCATGCGGCCGATGGTCAGCCAGTCGTAACCCTTCTGGATGCCGTAGATCAGGCCGGCGCGGAAGGCGTCGCCACAGCCGGTCGGATCGACCACGCGGCGCTCGTGCGCCGGCGGGATGTCGTAGCTCTTTTCCGGGGTGTGGATGACCGCACCCTTCGGGCCACGGGTGGTGATGTAGGCCTTGACCCGGCTGACGATCTCCTTCTCGTCCCAGCCGGTGCGCTCCTGCAGCAGGTTCGACTCGTAGTCGTTGACCACCACGTAGTCGGCCTGATCGATGAAGGCGCGCAGCTCCGGGCCGTTGAACAGCGGCATGGCCTGGCCCGGGTCGAAGATGAACGGGATGCCGTCCTCGTGGAATTCCTGTGCGTTCTGGATCATGCCTTCGCGGCCGTCCGGGCCGACCAGGCCCAGGGTCACGCCCGGCACGCCGCGCACATGGTTCTCGTAGGAGCGCATCATCGCGCCCGGGTGGAAGGCGGTGATCTGGTTGTTGTCGTGGTCGGTGGTGATGAACGCCTGCGGGGTGAACAGCTCGTCGATCACGCGCACGCGCGACAGGTCGATGCCCAGGCCCTCGAAGTATTCGCGGTACGGGCCGAAGTCCGAACCCACGGTGCCCATCGGGATCGGCTGGCCGCCCAGCAGGTGCAGGTTGTAGGCGATGTTGCCGGCGCAGCCGCCGAACTCGCGTCGCATGCGCGGCACGAGGAAGGACACGTTCAGGATGTGCACCTTGTCCGGCAGGATGTGATTCTTGAACTGGTCCGGGAACACCATGATGGTGTCGAAGGCAAGAGAACCACAGATCAGAGCGGACATCGATGTAAGCCTATGCGGTGAATTTTGGGGTGGGCCGGCCCGGTTCAGCGGGCAAGCAAACGGCGCCCTTGGGCGCCCGACGGCGCAAAGGTTACCCGCTGGTGCCGCTCAGGGCCAGAACCGGGTGATGCCCGATCAGGCCGAAAGCCTGTGAAGACGCGGGTTCAGCTAGTTTTTTCCTTGCTCGGCGGCAGGCGGGTTGCTAGGCTTGTCGGCCTCGATTTCTGCCCATTTTTTCGCCATCCCGCGGCGGGCACGACACCCCTCAGGACTCCTTCCTCAGATGTTCAAGAAACTCCGTGGCATGTTCTCCAACGACCTGTCCATCGACCTGGGCACGGCCAACACCCTCATCTACGTGCGCGGGCAGGGGATCGTGCTGAACGAGCCGTCGGTCGTGGCCGTGCGCCAGGACCGTGCCATCGGTGGCACCCGCTCGGTGGCAGCCGTTGGCGCCGAGGCCAAGCAGATGCTCGGCCGTACCCCGGGCCACATCACCACCATCCGCCCGATGAAGGACGGCGTCATCGCCGACTTCACCTACACCGAGGCGATGCTCAAGCACTTCATCAAGAAGGTGCACAAGTCGCGCGTGCTGCGCCCGAGCCCGCGCGTGCTGGTCTGCGTGCCGGCCGGTTCGACCCAGGTCGAGCGCCGCGCGATCAAGGAATCGGCCGAGGAAGCCGGTGCCCGTGACGTGTACCTGATCGAAGAACCGATGGCTGCCGCGATCGGCGCCGGCATGCCGGTCACCGAAGCCCGCGGCTCGATGGTCATCGACATCGGCGGCGGCACCACCGAAGTGGCGGTGATCTCGCTCAACGGCATCGTCTATTCGGCCTCGGTCCGCATCGGCGGCGACCGCTTCGACGAATCCATCACCAACTACGTGCGCCGCAACCACGGCATGCTGATCGGTGAAGCCACCGCCGAGCGCATCAAGGTCGAGCTGGGTTGTGCCTACCCGCAGGCCGAGGTGCAGGAGCTGGAGATCTCCGGCCGCAACCTCGCCGAGGGCGTGCCGAAGATGATCAAGATCAGCTCCAACGAGGTGCTTGAAGCCCTGCACGAACCGCTGTCGGGCATCGTCAGCGCGGTCAAGCTGGCGCTGGAGCAGACGCCGCCGGAACTGTGTGCCGACGTTGCCGAGCGCGGCATCGTGCTGACCGGCGGCGGCGCCCTGCTGCGTGACCTGGACCGCCTGATCTCCGAGGAAACCGGCCTGCACGTGCAGGTGGCCGACGATCCGCTGACCTGTGTGGCCCGCGGTGGCGGTCGTGCGCTGGAACTGGTGGACATGCACGGCAACGAGTTCTTTGCGCCGGAATAAGCCGTCCCGGCCGTTCCTGCCCGCCGCGCCCTTCCGGGGTGCGGCCCGCCGCGATGGCGGGCCGGCACCGGCGGGGCGTCCGCGTGTTTCCCTTCCGCCTTCTGCCAGTTGAATCGTTGCCGTGCCGCCCTACGCCGGTCCTCCCGTTGCCTCCCGATCCGGTGATGCCGCCAGCCCCCTGCGGTTGCTGGCCTATCTTGCATTGGCCATCACACTGATCGTCCTTGACGATCAGGCGGGTTGGCTGGCGCGCCTGCGCGAGCAGGCCAACAGCCTGGTGCAGCCTGTGTGGGCACTGGCGGGTCTGCCCGGCAAGCTCGGCAACCAGGTCAAGGATTCCGCGGCCAGCCACACCCAGCTGGTCACCGAGAACCGTGAACTGCGCAACCAGCTGCTGCTGGCCAACGCGCGCCTGACCCGTCTGCAGACCGCGGCGCTGGACAACGCCCAGCTGCGCGAACTGCTGAACGTGGCCGAGCGCAGTGGCCTGGACGTGCAGCTGGCGCCGATCCTGGATATCGACCTGGACCCGGTGAAGCAGCGCCTGGTGCTCGACGCCGGCAGCCGCGAAGGCGTGCACGTCGGGCAGGCGGTGATCGATGCCGGTGGCCTGATGGGGCAGGTGATCAGCGTCACCGGCGGTACCTCCACCGTGCTGCTGCTGACCGACCCCGACCACGCGGTGCCGGTCACCGTGGCCCGCAACGGCGTACGCCTGATCGTCTACGGTCGCGGCGACACGCTGGAGCTGCGCGACATCCCGCTCAGCGCCGGTGTGGAAGTGGGCGATGAGATCGTCACCTCCGGCCTCGGTGGCCGCTTCCCGGCCGGCTTCCCGGTCGGCACCATCACCGGCCTGCGCCCGGACGACACCCATGCCTTCCTGGTCGGCGAACTGAAGCCAGCCGCCCAGCTGGATCGTGGCCGTGATGTGCTGCTGCTGCGCCCCGGTGCGGCGATCCGCATTCCGCCGGAACTGCGCCTGCAGCTGGAAGAAACCACTCCGGGTGGCCCGGCCACCGGCGCCACCGTGCCTGCGGGAGCCGCGCCAGCGACAACGACGCCAGCTCCGGTCAGCTCCCCGGTAGTGCCGGCCGCTGGCCGGCAACAGCCCTCGTCGCAAACGAGGACTGTTGCCCCCGCATCCTCGCTTGATCCTGCTGCTCCGGTAGTGCCGGCCGCTGGCCGGCAACAGCCCTCGTCGCAAGCGAGGACTGTTGCTCCCGCATCCTCGCTTGATCCTGCTGCTCCGGTAGTGCCGGCCGCTGGCCGGCAACAGCCCTCATCGCAAACGAGGACTGTTGCTCCCGCATCCTCGCTTGATCCTGCTGCTCCGGTAGTGCCGGCCGCTGGCCGGCAATCGACCACGCCGGAGGCCCAGCGATGAGCCGCCTGCGCGACAACCCGTGGGTATTGCCGGCCAGCCTGGTCGTAGCCCTGCTGCTGGGCCTGCTGCCGTTGCCGGCGCTGCTGCAGCCGCTGCGTCCGTACTGGCTGGCGCTGGTACTGGCGTACTGGGTGATCGAGACGCCCGAGCGCGTCGGCCTGGGCATCGCTTTCGCCAGCGGCGTGGTCGCCGACCTGCTGTACGGCGGCGTGCTCGGCGAACAGGCGCTGCGGCTGGTGATGCTGGCCTTCATCCTGCAGCGTTTCCGCGCCCGCATCCGCTTCTTCCCGATGTCGCAGCAGATGCTGGCCATCGGCGGCCTGCTGTTCAACGACCGCATCGTCAGCGCACTGGTGCACATCCTGGTGGGTGAACCGACCCTGCCGTGGTCGTACTGGTGGGCACCGCTGCTGGGCATGGGCCTGTGGCCGCTGGTGTTCGTGCTGCTGGATGCGGTGCGCTTCGGCAAGCGCGGGCGCTGAGCCATGATCCCGCGTCGCCAGGTCAAGAATCCGCACGCTGAAGCCGAACAGTTCCGCCGCCGCGCGGCGCTGGGTTTCCTGGGCGTGCTGGTCTGCCTGCTGGGCCTGGGCGGCTGGTACTTCAAGCTGCAGGTGCTGGACCACGACGTCTACGCCACGCGCTCGGAAGCCAACCGCATCAAGCCGCGGCCGGTGGTGCCCGGGCGCGGCATGATCTACGACCGCAACGGCCGCCTGCTGGCCGAGAACGTGCCAGCGTTCCGCCTGGACGTGACCCCGGACAAGGTCAAGGACATGGACGCCACCCTCGAAGGGCTGGCGAAGATCATCAGCATCAGCCCGGAAGAGCTGGAAGCGTTCAACAAGTCGCGCAAGGCGCGCCGCAAGTTCCTGCCGGTCACGCTGAAGCTGCGCATGAGCGACGAGGAGATGGCGCGCTTCGCCGTCGACCGTTGGCGCTTCCCCGGCGTCGAGCTTGAGCCCTACCTGACCCGGCGCTACCCGTACGGCGACCTGTTCGCGCACATCATCGGCTACGTCGGCCGTGTCGACGACAAGGACCTGGAGATCCTCGGCGAAGGCAATGCCGCGCTGACCCACATCGGCAAGTCCGGCCTGGAGCGCTATTACGAGCAGCAGCTGCGCGGCAAGGTCGGCTACGAGCAGGTCGAAACCAACGTGCAGGGCCGCGCGATCCGCACCATCGGCCGGGTGGCCGCGCAGTCCGGCGCCGACCTGCGGCTGTCGATCGACGCCGACCTGCAGCGCGCGATGGTGGCCGCGTTCGGTGACCAGGAAGGCTCGGCAGTGGCGATGGACCCCCGTACCGGCGAGGTGCTGGCGATGGTCAGCCTGCCGTCCTACGACCCCAACCTGTTCGTCAACGGCATTTCCCATGCCGACTTCAAGGCGCTGAACGAGAACCCGTCGCGGCCGCAGTTCAACCGCCTGGTGCTCGGCGGCGTCGCTCCCGGTTCCACGCTGAAGCCGCTGATCGGCCTGGCCGGCCTGGACTCGGGCGTGCGCCGCCCGGAAGACAAGGTGCTGTCCACCGGCATGTTCTACCTGCCCGGCACCAGCCGTGGCTGGGGTGATGCGCATCGTGGCGGCCATGGCTGGACCGACCTGCGCAAGTCCATCGCCGAGTCGGTCAACACCTACTACTACAAGCTGGCGCTGGACCTGGGCATCGAGCGCTTCGACCATTACATGGAGTACTACGGCTTCGGCCAGCCGACCGGTATCGACCTCACCGGCGAAATCGGCGGCATCCTGCCGTCGCCGGCCTACAAGCGGAAGACCCGCAAGGAAGCCTGGTACCCCGGCGATACGGTCAACATCAGCATCGGCCAAGGCGACTGGAAGGTCACCCCGCTGCAGTTGGCGCGCGGCGTCAGCGCGCTGGCCGACGGGCAGCTGCGCACCCCGCACCTGGTGATCCAGCAGCGCGACGGCTTCGACAGTGACTGGACCGCGACGCCGCCCGGCGAGAGCAAGCCGGTCAGCCCCAACCCCAACAACGTGCAGGCGGTGCGCGAGGGCATGATGGCGACCATGCGGCCGGGCGGCAGCGGCTGGCGCGTGGCGGTCGGTGCGCCGTACGTGATGGCCGGCAAGACCGGTACCGCGCAGGTCATCAGCCGCAAGGGCACCGCAGCGGTGAACCCGAAGAGCCTGCCGATGCACCTGCGCCACCGCGCGCTGTTCGTCGGCTTCGCGCCGGTCGAAAACCCTGTGATCGCGATCGCGGTGGCGGTGGAAGGCGGTGGCTATGGTGGTTCGGCTGCTGCGCCGATCGCCCGCAAGGTGTTCGATGCCTACCTGCTGGGCAAGATGCCCGAGGGCATGCAGCCGCTGGACAGCGAGCGTGGTACCACCGCCATCGGTGCCACCGCGTTCGACAACGAAGACGCCGGCGCACGCCAGGCCGGTGATCTGGCGGCCGCGCAGCTGGGCGAACACCCGGTGCAGGTGGGTGCCCCCACCCCCGAACCGGCCCCTGCGCCGCAGCCGGGCACGCCGGCCGCTGCCGCAGTGCCGGCCACGCCACGCCCGACGGTTGCGGAGCCCGCACGATGAAAGTGTTCCTGCGCTGGGCCGGCGACATGCTGCGCCGCTTCTTCAGCACGCTGGACTGGGTGTTGTGCCTCGCCCTGGGCGCGCTGATGGTGATCGGCCTGGCCACCTTGAAGAGTGCCGGTGGCGACGGCCTGGTGATGGCCCAGGGCGCGCGTTTCGCGGTGGGCATGGCTGCACTGTGGGGCATCTCGCGGGTGCCGATCCTGCGCATCCGCTCGGCCACGCCGATGATCTATGCGATCTCCATGATTCCGCTGCTGGCGGTGTTCGTGCTCGGCACCGGCAAGTACGGCCGGCAGTGGCTGGACCTGAAGTTCTTCTACCTGCAGCCGGCCGAGCTGCTGAAGGTCAGCCTGCCGATGATGGTGGCCTGGTACCTGCACAAGATGCCGCTGCCGCCGCGCTTCAACACCGTGCTCGTGGCCTTGATCATCATCGGCGTGCCGACCGGCCTGGTGATGTTGCAGCCCGACTTCGGTACCGGCGTGCTGATCGCCGCCAGCGGCGTGTTTGTACTGCTGCTGGCAGGCCTGCCGTGGTGGTGGGTCGGGCTGGGCGTGGGCGGCGTGGCTGCGGTCGCGCCGGTGGCCTGGTTCTGGCTGCTGCGGCCGTACCAGAAGGACCGCATCATGATGTTCCTGGACCCGGAGATGGATGCACTGGGGGCCGGCTGGAACATCATCCAGTCGAAGATCGCGATCGGCTCCGGCGGCTTCGATGGCAAGGGCTGGGGCGAGGGCTCGCAGTCGCACCTGAACTTCATTCCCGAACAGACCACCGACTTCGCGTTCTCGGTGCTGAGCGAGGAATTCGGCTGGATGGGTGTGGCCCTGGTGCTGACCCTGTACCTGGTGGTGATCGGGCGTTGCCTGTGGATCGCCAGCCAGTCGCGCGATTCCTATTCGCGCCTGTTGGCCGGCGCCACTGGCCTGGCGTTCTTCGTCTATGTACTGGTGAACGGCGGGATGATTTCCGGCCTGCTGCCGGTGGTGGGCGTGCCGATGCCGCTGATCAGCTACGGCGGTACTTCGGCGGTGTCGCTGCTGGCCGGTTTCGGCCTGGTAATGGCGGTGCGCAGCCACAATCCAGTGCACGGCGGCTACGGTTGAGTCCGGCGTCGGGGTCAGATCCCTTTTTCCACAGGAAAAAGGGATCTGACCCCGCAGCTCGGCTACGGAGAGCAGGAGCACCCTGACAGCTTCACGCAAGCACCCGTTGCTACCGTGCCCGCGTGGAATGGAAACGACTGCTTGGCGGCTGCCGTGAGGTGGCGCGCACGATCGATCTGCCATTGCTGATCGCGTTGCTGATCCTGATGGGCGCGGGCCTGGCGGTGCTGCACAGCGTGTCCGGTCCGGTGGCTGGGCAGGCGGCGCGTTTTGCCGGTGGCCTGGCGTCGATGTGGCTGCTGTCCCGCGTTTCGCTGCTGCGGCTGCGCGCGTGGACGCCGGCAATCTATGCGCTGTCGATGCTGCCGCTGATGGCGGTGTATGTGATCGGTACAGGCAAGTACGGGCAGCGCTGGCTCAATCTCGGCGTGTTCTACCTGCAGCCGTCCGAACTGCTCAAGCTCAGCCTGCCGCTGATGATGGCCTGGTACCTGCATCGGCAACCGCTGCCACCGTCGCCGCGCACCGTACTGACCACCACCGTGCTGATCGGTGTACCCGCCGTGCTGATCCTGATGCAGCCCAACCTGGGCACCGCCACGCTGGTTACCGCCAGCGGTGTGTTCGCGCTGCTGTTGGCCGGATTGCACTGGGGCTGGGTGGCAACTGGCGCGACGGGCCTTGCCGTTGCCGCGCCGCTGGCCTGGTTCGGCCTGCTGCGGCAGTACCAGAAGGATCGCGTGCTGACCTTCCTTGATCCGTCGGCGGATCCGCTTGGCACCGGTTGGAACATCCTGCAGTCGCGCATCGCGATCGGCTCCGGTGGCTGGGACGGGCGCGGCTGGGGGCAGGGCACCCAGGCCACGCTGGACTTCCTGCCTGAGTACACCACCGACTTCGCGTTCTCGGTGCTGGCCGAAGAGTTCGGCTGGATCGGCGTGGCCACCGTGTTTGCGCTGTACCTGTTCGTGGTCGGCCGCTGCCTGTGGATCGCGGTGCACGCCCGCGACACGCACGCACGGTTGCTGGCCGGCAGCCTGGGCTTGGCGTTCTTCGTGTACGTACTGGTGAACGGCGGGATGATTTCCGGCCTGCTGCCGGTGGTGGGCATTCCGATGCCGTTGATCAGTTATGGAGGTACCTCGGCGGTGTCGCTGCTGGCGGGTATCGGGCTGGTGATGGCGGTGCGCGGGCACCGGCCCGTGCACGGGGGATAGGGTTTCCAGCCAACGGCGCAGCCCCTCGTGGGTGGTTGGGTTGGTCGCTTAAAGCCGGATTGCTGAGGGCTGGCCGGGTGGGTGGGTAGTGCGGGGACGCCGTAAACCCGTCCATGGGGGCTTGGCCGCGGCATCCATGCCGCGGACACCCCGCACTACCCACCCACCCGGCCGCTGACAGTTCACGGGCGTTCTCCACCCACGGAGAAGAAAAAGAAGATCAAAGGCAAAAGCAGCTTGGCCGGTTGCTTCATTGCTTCCTGTAGAGCCGAGCCATGCTCGGCTCACGAGCAAGCGCAGCGCCGCGACCCGCTTTTGAATTTTCTTCTCTTCTCCGTGGGTGGCCGCGCTCGGAACCTGTCCGTGGCCGGGTAGATGGGTTGCGCAGGGGCGTGAGCCGCATGGATGCGGCGACCGAGCTTACATGGACGTACTTGCAGCGCCCCCTGCGCAGCCCATCTACCCGGCCCCACCCATGAACTGCTTTGCGCGACCACCCACGAGGGGCTGCGCCGTTGGCTGGAAACTTCCTGACTCTGCGCAACGCTCGCTGTGGAAGCGTTCTCACAACGATGCAGGACAGCACACTCGCTGACCAAAGTCCGCAAAAAACGTTAGCTGGTTCACACTTTTACGCCGCGTTGATCTTGATCAATGGACTTGTCGTAATCGGCCTGCACAATGGCGGCCCGTTCGGCACGGCGCGCCGTCTATCGTTGCAGCGCGAGGGGGCGTCGGGCGGGAAGCAGTACTGATCCAACGGATACAAGGAGCGCGGGGCACTGCCACTGGGGAGCGGCAGCCGCGCAGGTATCGACCGGATCCGGTCGCCGGTTGCGTCTGCGGGGATGGGGACGCAACCGGCAACCTCTCTCTGAATGGGGAAGCACGATCACGACGCCTTCACATTTCCCGCTGAACACGGGCAAATCGTTGTGATTCATGGTGTTAGGGGTTTTAATTCATCCATGACCTGCTAACCTGCGACGATGATTCGACGCACTCTGGCCTGCATGCTCACCCTCGGCCTGGTCGCCTGCGCGACCCAGCCGAAGTCCCCACCGTCTTCACCCCAGGCCAGCAGTACGCCGCGCCAGCCCGCCACCAAGGCCCATGGGCCGGCCGAGGCTGCACCCGAAGCAACTGCGGCTACCGCGCCGCCGGTGGATCTCACACCGGTGCCGTTCGAGGTCGCGCGGGCCCGCTTCATTGCCGATACCGCCAAGCGCTATGGCCTGAAGCCGGAGCAGATCAGCAGCGTGCTCGACCAGGCGCAGGTGCGCCAGCCGATCATCGCCGCGATGTCGCGCCCGGCCGAGCGGGTCAAGCCGTGGAACGAATATCGGCCGATGTTCATCAGCAAGGCACGCATTGATGGCGGTCGCGCGTTCCTGGCCGAACACCGTGCCGAACTGGATCGCGTACAGCAGCGCACCGGCGTGCCGGCCGAAGTGATCGTGGCGATCATCGGCGTGGAAACCAGTTACGGAAAGAATGCCGGCAGCCATCGCGTGCTCGATGCGCTGTACACGCTGGCGTTCTACTACCCACGCAGCGGCGACCCGGCCAAGCTCGAACGCGAAGTGCGCCGCGAACTGTTCTTCCGCGATGAGCTGGCCAAGCTGTTCGAGCTGGGCCGAGAAGAGAAACTGGACATCACCACGCTCAAGGGCAGTTATGCCGGTGCGATGGGCATGGGCCAGTTCATGCCGTCCAGTTACCTCGATTACGCGGTGGACGGCAACGGTGATGGTCGTCGCGACCTGTTCAACAGCTACGACGAGGTGTTCTCCTCCATCGCCAACTACTTCGTGAAGAAGGGGGGCTGGGTGCGTGGTGGCCAGGTTGCGGTACCGGCCACGCTGGCCCCGGGCCGCGAGGAGTTCAACCCGACCGAATGGATGCCCACCTGGTCGCTGGCCGACCTCGCACAGCGCGGCTACCAGCCGAGCACGCCGGTGCAGCCGGGCGCCACCGCCACCCCGATCACCCTGGAAGGCAGCACCGGCAAGCAGTACTGGCTGGGCTTCCAGAACTACTACGCGATCACCCGCTACAACCTCTCGAAGATGTACGCGATGGCCGTGTTCCAGCTGTCCCAGGCCATCGCCGGACAGGAGCTGCCCCCGGCATGAACATCAGATGGCTGGTCCCGAGCTTGATCGTCTTCGCGCTGGCGGCCTGCAGCAGCGCGCCGAAGAAGCCGGCCACGGCCGGCCATGGTGGCAAGTCCAGCGGCACGGTGGTGCAGGGCCGTGGTTCGCGACCGGCGCACTGCCCGGAAGGTTCGCCGTATGCAGCGGCCAAGGAAGACCTCAGCACCCGCGGCAATTACACCGCTGGTGGCCTGTACAAGCCGGGCGTGCGTGACAGCACGCCCGACTACATTCCCAACGTGGCCTGCATCCCCGAGCCGGAAGTGACCGCCGAGGAACGTTCGGCCATCGGCAACAAGTCGCCGTACGTGGTGCTGGGCAAGTCGTACAAGGTGCTCGACGACACCCATGACTACGTCGAGCGCGGCACCGCGTCGTACTACGGGGCCAAGTTCCACGGCCGCCTGACCTCCAACCGCGAGGTCTACGACATGTACCAGTTCACTGCCGCGCACAAGACGCTGCCGCTGCCCAGCTTCGCCCGCGTGACCAACCTGGACAACGGCGAGTCGGTGATCGTGCGTGTCAACGATCGTGGTCCGTTCCATGACGGCCGCGTGGTCGATCTCAGCTATGCCGCCGCCGTGCGCCTGGGCATCACCCAACGCGGTACCGGCAACGTCGAGGTGCGCGCGCTGCAACCGGGCGAGAGCAACCTGATGGCGCAGAAGCCGTCGCGTCGCGAGCGTCGCGCGGCTGAAGCGGCTGCCGCCACCGCGGTGGCCAGTGCGCGCCCGGCGCCGGCGCCACGTGCTTCCACCGACAGTGATATCGATCGCCTGGTCAACCGCTTGCCGACCGATGGCGCCCCGGCGCGCGGCCAGCCGGCCACCACCCGGGGCGTGGCCAGCACCGCGCCGGATGTGGCGGTCAGCAGCCTGCCGCCAAGCGCGCCGGTGGTGCGCAACTCCGCGCCGGCTCCGGCAGTTGTCGCCAGCACGGCCCCGCGCGCGGTGGCACCGGCACCGGTGCGTGCCGCCGCGGCGGCGCCGAGCCTGTCGCAGCAGATGGTCGGCGCGGTGATGGTGCAGGTCGCCAGCTTCTCCAACCGCGACAACGCCAACCGCGCGATGGGCCAGCTCAGTGCCGCCGGCATCGTCGGCGCGACCATCAGCGACATCGCCGCCGGTGGCCGTACCCTGTTCCGCCTGCGTGTTCCGGCAAGCGACCATGCCAGTGCGGCGGAACTTGTCGGGCGCATCGCCGGTCTGGGCCTGGGTTCGCCGCAGATCGTCAAGGACTGATCCGCCCGGGCCGGTGCTGCCGGCCCTTGCTCCCCCGGCCTTACAATGGCCGTTAGTTTCCACCCTCCATTCCCGGCCGTCCCCTGGAGCCTGCTGTCCAATGAATTTCCGTTCCGCCGCCACCGCCCTGGCCGCCACCCTGGTGGTGGGCCTGGCTTCCGCCCAGACGCCGCTGCCGACTCCGGCCACGCCGGCGCCCGCCGCCGCCGCCCCGGCCACCGTCGCCACTCCGCCGGCCCCGGCGCCAAGCGTGTCCAAGGCCTGGGTGCTGATGGATTACGCCACCGGCCAGGTGCTGGCTGGTGAAAACATCCACGAGCAGCTGGCCCCGGCCAGCATCACCAAGGTGATGACGTCGTACGTGATCGCCGCCGAGGTCAAGAACGGCAAGGTCCGTGCGGATGACCAGGTGATGATGAGCGAGCGCGCTTGGCGCGAGGGCGGCGCTGGCACCGATGGGAGCTACAGCGGCTTCCCGGTCAACCAGACCGCGCGCCTGGAAGACATGGAAAAGGGCATGGCGATCCAGTCCGGCAATGATGCCGCGATCGCCCTGGCCGAACATGTGGCTGGCAGCGAAGAGGCCTTTGCCTCGCTGATGAACAGCTACGCCGCCAAGATCGGCATGAAGGACTCGCACTTCGTCAACGCCCATGGTCTGACCGCGCAGGGCCACCACAGCACCGCCTACGACCTGGCGCTGCTGGGCCGCGCGATGGTCCGCGATTACCCGGAAACCTACGCGTACAACAAGATCAAGGAATTCCAGGTCGGCAACATCAAGCAGCCGAACCGCAACCTGCTGCTGTGGCGCGATGGCAGCGTGGACGGCATCAAGACCGGCCACACCTCCGAGGCGGGCTACTGCTTGATGAGCTCGGCCCAGCGTGGCGACCAGCGCCTGATCGCGGTGGTGCTGGGCGGTGCGTCGGAGAAGCAGCGTGCCGATGACAGCCTGGCCCTGCTGAACTGGGGCTTCCGCTTCTTCGAGACCCACCGCCTCTACGAGCCGGGCAAGGCCGTGGCCGAGCACAAGGTCTGGAAGGGCACCACCGACAAGGTGCAGCTGGGCGTGGCCCAGCCGATGCTGGTCAGCGTGCCGCGCGGCCGCTACAACGACCTGAAGCCGAGCATCGACGTGCCCAAGACCCTGGAAGCACCGTTCACCGCCGGCCAGCAGATCGGTACCGTGAAGGTCACCCTGGATGGCAAGGTCATCGCCGAGGCACCGCTGGTGGCCGTGGCCGCCGTCGAGCAGGCCGGCTTCTTCAAGCGCCTGTGGGACAGCTTCTGGATGTGGTGGGAATCGGAATGATCCACGCCCTGGCGTGGTGAACGAAAAGGCCGGCGAATGCCGGCCTTTTCCGTTTCGGGATGCCGGCTCCGCATGATTCCTGCCGGATATGGGTAGTGCCGGCCGCTGGCCGGCTCCCCATGGACCCATCCGGATGTGGGTAGTGCCGGCCGCTGGCCGGCTCCTCATGAACCCATCCGGATGTGGGTAGTGCCGGCCGCTGGCCGGCTCCCCATGAACCCATCCGGATGTGCCAACAGCCGGCCAGCGGCCGGCACTACCCGCAGCCCCTCGCTTACAGCGAGCCATGCAATAACCGGTGTGCCGACCAACGGTCGGCACCTACCCGCTTCACCCTCAGCCCCTCGCTTACAGCGAGCGGCTGATGGTGAAGCTGCCGAACACCGGTGCTTCGCGCTGGCCGTTGAACTCGCGTGTGCTGTGGTAGCGCGCCGCGGCGAACTTCCAGCGTCCGTACATCACGGCCACGCCATAGCCGCCGTAGGCCACCACATGGCGCTTGTCCACGCTGTGACTGTTGCGGAACGTGTTGCCATCCAGCGTGATGTCGCGGATCACCCAGGCCGCGTCCGAGGTCGCGAACAGGTGCCAGGACCAGCCATTGGGACGGCCGCCGAGGGTCGGCGCAGTGTTCTCGCCGGCCGGGCGCAACGGCGTGCTGCCGAAGTCGTCCGGCAGCTTCCAGCCGAAGCGCACCTCACCGCCGAGGTTGGCCTTGGTTTCCAGGTTGCCGATCGACCCGCCGTAGTGGCTGATCGCGTCCCAACCCCAGCCGTCGGCATTGACGCTGGCATCGCCGGGCCAGCGGCGCATGCGCTCATGGGTGAGCATGAACAGCGGCTCGTTGTGCAGCTGGTTGTCCCAGCCCTTGAATTTCTCGTCGCCCAGCACTTCGTGCACGGCATTCTGCACCTGCTTGCCCTGTGCCCACGGGCCGACCACGCCCAGCGTCAGCTGGGTGGTCTGCAGGCGGTCGCCGCTGCGCGCATTGAAACCGAAGTTTGCGATCAGTACGCCAGCGTAAGGACGGTCGTCCTCGATCAGGTCCCTGCGGCTGAAATCGGTCGGGGTGAAGATGCCCTGGCCGATGCTGAAGATCATGTTCTGCTGTTCGAACCTGCCCGGATGCAGCCCTTCCAGGTACTGGTTCACCCAGCGCGCCATGCGCGGCAGGCAGGGGTCGTCGGTGTAGTCGACCAGATTGGGCGAGACCAGGGTCAACAGCGCACCGTTGGTGTAGCCCTGGTCCTGGTGGCGGCCACCAAACAGGTCGTTGTCGACGCGGAAGTTGATCTGCGGCGGGTGGTCGCGCATCGCGTCCGGGCCACATTGTTCGGCCGCCTGGGCGGCAAGGGGGAGGGCAGAGGCCAGCAGGCCGGCCAGCCCGAGGGCTGCGACACTACGCATGGATGGAATGCTCATGGGGAAGGGGACGGTTTTCAGTCGTTATATGCAACGCTACGGTACTCGCGCCCGCGCGGCGGAACGAGCACGTTCGAATCACTTGTCTGTTCCGAAAACAACATTGTCCAGCGGACACAATTTGTTACCCGCGCAAGCGCCGCGGGTCTGGTGTGAAGGTGACCACTGGCCGCCATACGATGCCTGGGCCAGTGCGTGACAGCAGATTGCAGTCAGCTGCCGTTGGGCTTTCGGCCCGCGCCTCTGGGTGGCCTGCAACGCAGCAGGCCGCCGGTGCCGTCTTTGACGTTGATGAATACTCTTGGGTTTGTTGCCCTGCGGCCCGATAATGGGTCCATGGAAATCAAGTCCGACAACCCCGACCACGGCTTCCAGTTCCCCGGCCAGTTCGAGCTCAGCGCCATGGGCCCGGCCAACCGCGGCCTGGAACATGAGCTCCCCCGCCTGCTGCTGGCTGCCGGCATCGATGTCGTCAATGAACGCATCAGCTGGAAGCATTCCTCCAACGGCAAGTACGTGTCCGTCCGCATCGTGTTCAAGGCTGAGAGCCGCGAACAGTACGACCTGGCGCACCAGGCGCTGCGCGACCACCCGGAAGTGAAGTGGACGCTGTAGCCGACAGCTGCCCGGCTGAAGCCGCCCCCGAGGACCGCGCGCCGCGTCCGGCGCTGGTGCGTGACCTTGGCCGCCAGGCGTACGAGCCGGTGTGGCGCGCCATGCAGCGCTTCACCGACCAGCGCAGCGACACCGATGCCGACGAATTGTGGGTGGTCGAACACGACCCGGTGTTCACCCTGGGCCAAGCCGGCAAGGATGAGCATGTGCTGGCGCCGGGCGATATCCCGGTGCTGCATGTGGACCGTGGCGGCCAGGTGACCTATCACGGCCCCGGCCAGATCGTGGTCTACCCGCTGCTGCGCCTGCCGCGCCTGGGCATCGGTGTGCGCGATTACGTGTGCCGCATCGAGCAGGCCATCATCGATACGCTGGGCGAGTGGAACATCGGTGCCGAACGCCGCGAGGGCGCCCCGGGCGTCTATGTCGGCGGCGCCAAGATCGCTGCCCTCGGCATCCGCGTGCGTCGCGGCTGCACCTTCCACGGCCTGGCCTTCAATGTGGCCATGGACCTGGAACCCTTCCACCGCATCAATCCCTGTGGCTATCAGGGGTTGCAGGTGACCTCGGTGGTAGACTTGGGCGGTCCCTCCGGGATGGAGGCCGTCAAGCCGGTGCTGCTGGACCACCTGGCCCGCCAGTTCGGCCTGCTGCTGCAGCACACCCCCGAACTGCCCGATCTTTCTGCGGCCGCCTGACCGCCCCCGGAACTGCCATGACTGAAACCACCGCCCGTTCCATTCCCCTGCAGATCGTGCAGGGCGACTCCCCGTCCGCCGCGCCGTTGCAGGCCGGGGTCAAGCAGCTGGGCGGTGACAAGATCAACCGCTCGCCGGTGCAGTTCGCCGACGCGCCGGTGCTGCGCAAACCGTCCTGGATCCGCGTGCGCATTCCTTCGGGCAATGCCGTGCAGAACCTGAAGGCCAAGCTGCGCGAAAACCGCCTGGTGACCGTGTGCGAGGAAGCCAGCTGCCCGAACATCCACGAGTGCTTCGGCCACGGCACCGCCACCTTCATGATCCTGGGCGAGGTCTGCACCCGCCGCTGCTCGTTCTGCGACGTGGCCCACGGCCGCCCGAAGCCGCCGGATGCCAACGAACCGGCCAGCCTCGGCCAGACCGTGGCCGACATGGGCCTGAAGTACGTGGTGGTGACCAGCGTCGACCGCGATGACCTGCGCGACGGTGGTGCCCAGCACTTCGTCGACTGCATCACCGCCATTCGCGAGAAGTCGCCGGGCACCCGCATCGAAGTGCTGACCCCGGACTTCCGTGGCAAGGGCCGCATGGAGCGCGCGCTGGAGATCCTGGCGCAGAACCCGCCGGATGTGTTCAACCACAACATCGAGACCGTGCCGGACCTGTACCGCAACGTGCGCCCGGGTGCGGACTACCAGTGGTCGCTGAACCTGCTGAAGAACTTCAAGGCGCAGCATCCGGACGTGCCGACCAAGAGCGGCATCATGCTGGGCCTGGGCGAGGACTTCGAACAGATCAAGGCCACCCTGCGCGACCTGCGCGCGCACGACGTGGACATGATCACCATCGGCCAGTACCTGCAGCCGACCGCACACCACCACCCGGTGCTGAAGTACTGGACCCCGGAAGACTACAAGGCGCTGGAGGACTACGGCTACGAGCTGGGCTTCAGCCATGTTGCTTCCGGCCCGATGGTGCGCTCGTCGTATCACGCCGACGTGCAGGCCAAGGGCGCCGGCGTCTCCTGAGGTGGGAGCGGACCTCCTCACTGGTGGGTGCGGACCGTTGGTCCGCACGCTTCCGCCGGGCATGGCCCGGCGCTACCGGTAGCTGCTGACCTCTTCCCGGGTGGGTGCGGACCGTTGGTCCGCACGCCTTCGCCTGCATTCACAATTTGCTACACCGGCCCGGCTAGGCTGGTTTTCCACCGAGCGCGGCCGGGTGACAAACCCGGCAACTTTCGGCACTGTCGTGGTGTCTTAACACCCCGCAGTCTTCCCCTTGGCAAGGCGCCTTCGAGCACGTCAATGAAATTCAAAGCCCCCGCATTCCTGATGGCCCTGGCGCTGGTCGCGCCACTGGCGTTGGCGGCCAAGGCCGACTCGCCCGCATTGCCCGCGGCGGCCACCGCCGACCAGGTGACCACCTCCAAACTGGTGTACGGCCTGCTGTCCGACAGCCGCTACGCCTACCGCCCGCGCGCGCTGGACGAGGCCACCTCCAAGGACGTGTTCAAGCGCTATCTCGAAACGCTTGACGGTGGCAAGCAGTACTTCACCCAGGCCGACGTGGCGCGCTTCGCACCGTTCGAGGCCAACATCGCCTCGGCCATCCGGGGCGGCGAGCTGGAGCCGGCGTTCCAGGTGTTCGCTGTCTACAAGCAGCGCGTCGGCGAGCGCGTGGCGTACGCGCGCAAGCTGCTCAAGCAGGAGCCGGACTTCACCACCGACGAGCGCTTCGAGTACGACCGCAAGAAGGTGCCGTGGGCGGCCAGCAGTGCCGAGCTCGATGAGCTGTGGCGCAAGTCGGTGAAGAACGATTGGCTGCGCCTGAAGCTGGCCGGCAAGAAGCCGGATGACATCCGCAAGACGCTGGACAAGCGCTACGCGACGCTGGAGAAGTCGGTCAATGAACTGAAGGGCGAAGACGTCTTCCAGTTCTTCATGAATTCGTACACCAGTGCCGTTGACCCGCACACGGATTACTTCACCCCACGCACCGCCGAGAACTTCAACCAGGCGATGTCGCTGTCGCTGGAAGGCATCGGTGCGCAGCTGCAGCGCCAGGACGATGTGGTGGTCATCCGCGAGATCATTGCCGGTGGCCCGGCCGCGGTGGATGGCACGCTGAAGCCGGGTGACCGCATCGTCGGCGTTGGCCAGGGCAAGTCCGGCCTGGTCGAGGACGTGATCGGCTGGCGCATCGACGATGTCGTGGCCAAGATCCGCGGCGCCAAGGACACCCAGGTCAAGCTGGAATTCATCCCGGCTGCCGAAGGCGCCGATGGCAAGCACCACACCCTGGTGCTGACCCGCCAGAAGGTGCGCCTGGCCGAACAGGCTGCCAAGGGGGAGACCATGACCATTCCGGCTGCCAACGGCGAGCCGGCACGCAGGATCGGTGTGATCAAGCTGCCGACCTTCTACCAGGACTTCGAAGGCCGTCGCCGCAATGCCGCCGACTACGCCTCGGCCACCCGCGACGTGGCCAAGCTGCTGGCCGGCTTCAAGAACGACAAGCTGGACGGCGTGGTGCTGGACCTGCGCAACAACGGCGGTGGTTCGCTGGATGAAGCGATCGAACTGACCGGCCTGTTCATCGAGCAGGGGCCGGTGGTGCAGGTGCGCGAATCCGGTGGCCGCGTCACCGTCAACAGCGACCGCAACCAGGGCGTGGCGTGGGATGGCCCGCTGGCGGTGCTGATCAACCGTGGTTCGGCCTCGGCCTCGGAGATCTTCGCTGGCGCCATCCAGGACTACGGTCGCGGCCTGGTGATCGGTGAAACCAGCTTCGGCAAGGGCACCGTACAGAACATCGTCGACCTTGACCGCTGGCCGAGCGGCGAGACCCAGCGCTTCGGCCAGGTCAAGCTGACCATTGCCCAGTTCTTCCGCATCAGCGGCAGCAGCACCCAGCACAAGGGCGTGGTGCCGGACCTGGCGTTCCCGGCCAGCGTCGATGCCACCGAGTTCGGCGAGAGCACCTACGACAACGCACTGCCGTGGACCCGCATCGCCGCCGTGCCGCACACCCAGTACGGCAACTTCGCGCCGTTGCTGCCGAAGCTGGAAACCCGTCACGACGCGCGCATCGCCACCGACAAGGAGTTCCAGTGGTGGAACGAGGACGTGCAGCAGTTCCGCACCGAAGCGGCGAAGAAGTACATCTCGCTCAACGAGGCGACCCGTCGCGCTGAGCGCGAGCGCCAGGATACCCAGCGCAAGGAGCGCCAGGTGCAGCGCAAGGAGCTGGGCCTGGCCCTGGACCCGCTGGCCGATGACAGCAGCGATGACGGCCTGACCGGCAACGAGCGCGACATCGTCAAGGATGCCGCGCGCGAGAAGGCTGCCGAAAAGCGCCCGGACCCGCTGCTGCGCGAGTCAGCCTCGATCCTGGCCGACGCGGTGAACCTGCTGGCCAACGACCGCCCGCTGTCGGCGCAGGTGCTGCCGCAGTCCACCGGTGCCGGCCGCTGGGCGGACTGAGCCGGCGACGGCATGTGATACCCGAGGGGCCGGCATTGCCGGCCCTTTTTTCGTTTGGGGGACCTCGTTCACGGTAGCGCCGTGCCATGCGTGGCGGGGCGAAGTGCCACAAACGACTTAATCCCCTCCGTCCCCTTTTCCGTGCATGAACCGGCAGCAACGGCGGGGGCTGGCGGGCGTACTTTCGACCTGCCGCACACGGCCGCAGGACTACCCTTGGCGGTACCGTCCTCGCAGGAGTACCCATGCGGGCCTCCCGTCTTTCCAGTGTTGCCGTGGCGCTCGCCAGCGCCCTGATCCTGTCGGCCTGTGGTGGCCGCGCCGCTGACAGCACGTTGCTTCGCGAATCCTTTGATTCCGGCGACACCTTCTCGCGCACCGTTGATGGCCGTCCCGGTGACGCCTGCGAGGCCGCACGGCGCACCCTGCTCAGCCAGGGCTATGCCATCGCCCGTTCCGACGCGGCACAGGTGGAAGGCAACAAGAACTTCCAGCCGCGCGAGGACGATCACGAGCAGCTGGTGCTGCGTATTTCCTGCGCACCGCGCGGGAGCCAGACACTGGTATTCGTCAGTGCCGTGCAGGATCGCTATGCGTTGAAGAAGAGTCCGACCTCGGCCAGTGTTGGCGTCGGTGCGCTCGGATCTGTATCGCTGCCGTTCGGCAGCAATGACGATTCGCTGGTGAAAGTGGCCAGCAGCACGGTCACCGATGCCGAGTTCTATCGACGCTTCTTCCAGCGCCTGCAGCAGTACCTGCCTGCGGACGCTGCCGCGCCCCCGGCGGCGACAACGCCCGAACCCGCAGCGGCCCCCACGGACCTGGGGTGAGTGTGCGTGGCAGGCTGATGGGCGTGGCGCTGCTGCTGGTGCCCGCGCTGGGCGCCGCGTCCACGTCTGTCGACTGCGTGCAGGGCCTGTTGCAGCGATTGGGCTGGCGCTTCGAAGACGCGGCGGTTGCCTTGCCCGAGGTGCAGGGCGGCCCCGTGTGCACGCGTGCCTCGCTGGCGGCGGCGCAGGCAGCTGGTGACCTGCACGTGCGCTGGCCCGTGGATCTGCCGGCTGCCTCGCGCCAGGCACTGCTGCAACAACTGCTGGACGATCCGGCCACGATCTGCGCCTACGCCTTTGAGCTGGGGGCAGCCACGCAACGTGCCGCGACTGCACTGCAGGGCAATCCAGGATTCCGTTTCTCTGGCCTGCAGCTGGGCTGGATCGGCTTCGGCCTGCACGGCGCACAGGCGCAAGGCTGGCAGCGCACGCGAAGCTTCGGCCGTGGTTTCGTGCCCACTGCGGGCAACAGCCAGGCGCTGCAGGCGTTCTACAGCGGCAATGTGCGCGCTGAATGTGGAGTCGGTCGCCAGGTCGCACAACTGGCCACACAGCGCGAGCTGTATGGCGATGCGGCCTTCGACGCTGGATTCTCCGCAGAAGAACTGTCGATCGGTACGTTCCTCGCGCTGCACGATACCGACAGCATCCTGCTTGGCGCACACGCCGGTGACTACTTCGCCGATGGCAAGGCGGTGCGCACCTCGGCGATGGGCCGCCAGGCCTTCGTCGGTGTGCCTGGTTTCATCGAACATGTGTACGACAAGGGCATGCTGGACGACCTGAGCAACCAGGCCGAAAACTTCGTGGTGGTGTCGGTGGGCGAGGAGGCCGCGCAGGCGTTGGCCGCGCACGGCGGCCTTGCCTGGTACGACCAGCGCAATGCCGAGCTGTGGGCGCTGGCGCAGGACATCCCGCGTATCGGCCGGCGCTACTTCGAACGCCTGTTGTTCGAGCGCGACCCGGACCTTCGTGCACGGCTGGAACCGCGCTACCACGCCACGCTGGCACGCATGGACCGCCTGCTGGACGATCCGTTCTACCAGCAGTTCGTGATCTATGTGCATCCGCGCGGTATACGTCCCATCGGCTACCCCATCGCCCGCCTGCTTGACCGCAACCCGCGAACCCCCTTTTCGATCGACCTGGCGGTGCACAATCTGCATACCACGCTCTACCGGCGTTGGCGCGAGGCGCAGCTGCGCCACTGCGCGGCTACCGGCAGGCCAGGCAGCCTGACCCTAGACCCCAACTGAAGGTGAAACAATGGATATTGCAATGATCGGCCTCGGCCGCATGGGCGCCAACATGGCCCAGCGCCTGCATCGCGGCGGCCACCGCGTGGTCGGCTACGACCCGGGCGAAGGTGCCCGCCAGCGCGCCGCCGAGGCCGGCCTGGAGGTGGTCGATTCGCTGGCCGCCGCGGTGGCCGCGCTGCCGGTGCCGCGCGTGGTGTGGCTGATGGTGCCGGCCGGCGAAACCGTCGACCAGACCCTGGGTCAGCTGACTCCGCACCTGGCCGAGGGTGACATCGTCATCGACGGCGGCAACTCCAACTACCAGGACTCGATCCGTCGCGCCAAGGCGCTGGCCGAAGACGACCTGGGCTACGTCGACTGCGGCACCAGCGGTGGCGTGTGGGGCCTGCAGGAAGGCTACAGCCTGATGGTCGGTGGTGAAGCGGCGGTGGTGGAGCAGATCGCACCGCTGCTGCGCACGCTGGCACCGGCCGAAGACCGTGGCTGGGGTCGTGTCGGCCCGTCCGGCGCTGGCCACTTCACCAAGATGGTCCACAACGGCATCGAGTACGGAATGATGCAGGCCTACGCCGAAGGTTTCGCGCTGATGGAGCGCAAGCAGGAGATGGAGCTGGACCTGGCCCAGGTGGCCGAGGTGTGGCGCCACGGCAGCGTGGTGCGCTCCTGGCTGCTGGACCTGAGCACCGAAGCACTCAAGCGGAATCCTTCGCTGGATGGCATCGCACCGTATGTCGAGGATTCCGGCGAAGGCCGCTGGACCGTGGCCGAAGCGATCGCACTGGATGTACCGGCGCCGGTGATCACCCTGTCGCTGCTGGAACGCCTGCGCTCGCGTGAATCCAATTCGTTCACCGACCGCCTGTTGTCGGCGATGCGCAATGAATTCGGCGGCCACGCGATCAAGAAGTCGTAAGCCTTGCTGGGGTCGGACCCCTTTCCGCAGGAGAGGGCTCTGACCCCATGAGGCCACACGAGCGCATTCCGATCATTTCCACGCCATCCACGCATGGCGTGGATCTACTGTGCCGACCAACGGTCGGCACCCACCAACAGCCGCGGGAAACTGTCGAAGGCGGGGTGGGTCCGGTTGCGGGGGTGTCCGCGGCATGGATGCCGCGGCCAAGCCCCCAGGGAAGGGTTTACGGCGTCCCCCGCAACCGGACCCACCCCGCCATCCCACGGATAGCCGGCTTTTGCTGTTGCTGTTGAGGTTGCCGGCCAGCGGCCGGCACTACCACGGGTGCAGGGCGCAGCCCTGCCGATCACCCCAACGCGATCCGCCGCCCTTCGCGCGCACTGTCCATGCCTGCCTGCAGCAGCCGCATCAGCTGCAGCGCCTGCACCGGATCGACCGTGGCTTCGCCGTCGCCATGCATGGCCGCGGCGAACTGCGCATACAACCGACGGTAGTCACCGGGCAGATTGTCGACGGTGCTGCGCTGCACGTTGTCCTCGGCATCACAGCGCACCAGCTCGCCATGCCGCGGGTCGATGCCCCAGCCGGGCGCACCGGGCGCCACACCGCGGCGCAGCTGCGCTTCCTGTACATCCAGGCCGTGCTTGATCCAACTGGCCTTGCTGCCATGCACGCTGAAATGCGGCGTGGGAGCTGCCACCAGGGAACCGGAATGCACGATCGCGCGATGCCGCGGGTAGTGCAGCACGGCGTGGAAGTAATCGATGGCGCTGCCGCCATCGCGCTGCACGGCCAGATCAGCATCGATCGCTTCGGGCCAGCCGAACAGCACCAGCATCTGGTCCAGCAAGTGCGGGCCCAGGTCGTACCACAGGCCACTGCCGGGACCGTCCTGCTCGCGCCAGCGGTCACGCACCTGCGGGCGATAGCGATCGAAATGCACATGGCACTCGGCGATGTCGCCCAGTGTCCCGTCCGCAAGCAGCGCCTGCAGCGTGAGGAAGTCGGCATCGAAGCGCCGGTTCTGGAAGACGGTGGCGATGCGTCCGGCATCGCGTGCCGCAGCCAGAACGGCTTCGGCTTCAGCGACATCCAGCGCGAACGGCTTGTCGACCAGCACGTGCTTGCCGGCGGCCAGCGCTGCGATCGCCAGCGGCGCGTGCTGTTCATTGGGCGTGGCGATCACTACGGCATCCACCGCCGGGTCGTCGAACACCTCCTGCGGCGTGGCACGCACGTGCACGTCACTGAACGCGCGCAGCAACGTGTCTCGCTGCGAACTGACGATGCTGTGCAGCACCAGGCCGGGTGTGTGCTGGATCAGCGGTGCGTGGAAGACACGGCCGGCGAGGCCGTAGCCGATCAGGGCCAGTTGCAGGTCGGGGCGCATGACAGAGCTCCGGCAGTGGGGAAGGGCAGGGTAAACGACGCGGGCTCACGGGCCAAAGCTGAACGGTTGTCGTTGCAGATAGCCCGATTCACAGCGGCATGACCGCAACCCCACGCCTGCTCTACGCCGGGTTGTCCAGACTGGCAGCACATTCCGAAGGAGTACGACACGATGAGCAATACGACCCGCACGCTGATTGCCTCCGCCCTGACGCTGGGCCTGGCGCTGTCCTCCTCGGCCGCATTCGCCAAGGATCCGGCCGCGAAGAGCCCGCCGACCAGCGCGCACCCGGCGACCCATGCTGATCGCCACGATTCCAACGAGCCGGTGACCGATACCTGGATCACCACCAAGGTGAAGGCCGACCTGCTCGCCAGCAGCAACGTTCCGGGTACCGAAATCAAGGTGGAAACCGTGAACGGCGTGGTCAGCCTGAGCGGTGCCGTAGCGAGCCAGGCCGAGAAGGACAAGGCCGTCACCACCGCCAAGGGCATCAAGGGTGTGACCCGCGTTGATGCAGCCGCATTGAAGGTCAGCGCTGCCGCCAAGCGCTGAACCCGTTGGGCGCCCCCTCGCGGGGCGCCCGTTGAGCTGTAGGGTCGCGGCCATGTTCGGCTGGAACTCCAAGGCAGCCGAGCATGGCCCGCCTCTACAGGTCTGAGGACTGCGAACCTGTTCAGCCAACCAGGGGGGAAACCCCTGCGTTGTGACCGCCTGCGCTATATTGCCGGTTCCGCCGCAGCCGGACAGGGTCCGGCCGACGCCCTGCGGCCGTGCTGAAGAGGAACTATGGCGCTGGTTTTCAGTGACGACATCTGGGACCGCTGGCGGCTGCCGGCCCTGGCGCTGGCGGCCGCAGCGATCATCGTGGTGCCGTGGTTGACCCTGCGCAAACTGCAGCAGGACAACGAGCAGGCAATGGCCTGGGTCAACCATACCCAGGCGGTGGGCGTAGCCCTGCAGCAGCTGCAGGCTGATGTGCGCGACGTCGAATCGGCCGCATTGACGCTGTCCAAGGGCGTGGACGCACCCGGGCTGCGCGAGCGCATGGCCGCAGCCAACGACATTCCCGGTCGCTTGGCCGAACTGGGGCGGATGACCCGCGACAACCCTGACCAGCTGATCCGCATCGGCCGTATCGAATCGATGCTGGAAGGGCGGATGGCGCTTGCCCGCGAGCTGGCCAGATCTGAACCCAACAGCGATCAACGCGAGCTGGTGAAGGACCTGAGCACGCGCTATCCGATCCGTGGCCTGGTGGAAGAACTCCAGGCCAGCGAACAGCAACTGTTGACACTGCGGGCCGAGCAGGCGGCGCGCCAGCGCAAGCAGACCGAGCTGGTGTCTTGGAGTTCGCTGGTGATCCAGCTGGGACTGCTCGGCCTGGTGCTTTGGCTCCTGCAGCGGCAGATCGGGCGGCGCCTGCACGCCGAACGCCAATCGCTGCGCTCGGCGGCACGCGCGGCATCGGTGTTGCAGACCGTGCGCGAACCCATCGTGCTGCTCGACCGCGACCTGCGCGTGCAGTTGCATAACCCCGCCTTCGCCGAGCTGTACGGGCTGCAGGACGAACGCGCCGATGGCCTGCTGCTGGAAAACGTCGGCGACGGTGCCTGGAAGGACGCCGTCGTGCGCCAACGCCTGTCCGACGTGCTGCTGCGCGGCCGCGAGCTGTGGGATTTCGAGCACGAACAGCGCACCGCCGACGGCATGGCGCGCTACATGCTGCTGAACGCACGGCGCATGCCGCTGCCCGATACCGATGATGAAGTGGTGCTGCTGACGGTCAGCGATGTCACCATGCAACGCGCAGTCCAGCTGCGCGTTGAAGAGCTCAACCGCCAGCTGGAAGGCAAGGTCGCGCAGGTGTCCGAGGTCAACCGCGAGCTGGAGGCCTTCAGCTACTCGGTCTCGCATGACCTGCGCGCACCGCTGCGCCACGTCGCCGGATTCTCCGACAAGCTGTCGCGCCACCTGGGCGACGCTGCCGATGACAAGAGCCGTCATTACCTGGACGTGATCTCCAGTTCGGCCCGGCGCATGGCGGCGCTGATCGATGACCTGCTGGTCTACTCGCGCCTGGGCCGCGCGGCGATGCGCCAGCAGGCGGTGGACATGCAGTCGCTGGTGGCCGATACCCGTGCCATGCTCGATTCCAACCTGCAGGCCGAGGCGGAGAACAGTGGCCATGTGCACCAGGTGGAGTGGAGCATCGCGCCGCTGCCGATCGTGGTCGGCGATGAGAACATGATCCGCCAGGTCTGGCTCAACCTGCTCGGCAACGCGGTGAAGTACTCGGGCAACCGCGAACCGGCGAAGATTCGCGTGGACTACCAGCCGCAGCCTGACGGCGGTCATCAGTTCACGGTCAGCGACAATGGTGCAGGCTTTGACATGGCCTACGCCGGCAAGCTGTTTGGTGTCTTCCAGCGCCTGCACAAGGCCAGCGACTACCCGGGTACCGGCATCGGCCTGGCCAGCGTGCGCCGCGTGCTCACCCGTCATGGCGGCCGTATCTGGGCCGAGGCTGAACCGGACGTCGGCGCCACCTTCCACTTCTACCTGCCTCCCGCGATCGATGCGGACAAACAAGGGCCTTCTGCATGACCACTTTGCGCACCATTCTTCTCGCCGAAGACAGCCCGGCCGACGCCGAAATGGCGATCGACGCCCTGGAAGAGGCGCGTCTGGCCAACCCCATCGTGCACGTCGAGGATGGCGTGGAAGTGATGGACTACCTGCTGCGGCGCGGCGCCTTCGCCAACCGCGAGGAAGGCCTGCCGGCAGTGCTGCTGCTGGACATCAAGATGCCGCGCATGGATGGCCTGGAAGTGTTGCGGCAGATCCGCGAACACGAAGAGCTCAAGCGCCTGCCGGTGGTGATCCTGTCGTCCTCGCGCGAGGAAAGCGATCTGGCCCGGAGCTGGGACATGGGCGTGAATGCTTATGTGGTCAAGCCAGTGGACGTGGACCAGTTCTTCGGCGCCGTACAGACGCTGGGCAAGTTCTGGGCGTTGATCAACCAGGCACCGGAACTCGAGTGAGCCCATGCCCATGACCGGTCCCGCCCTGGGGGCGCTGCGCATCCTGCTGGTGGAGGACTCACCGGAAGATGCCGAGCTGATGTCCGAACAGATGCTCGATGCGGGCCTGGAGGCCCGCTTCGAGCGTGTCGAGAGCGAGGCCGAACTGCGCCAGGCACTGGCCGCGTTCCAGCCGGACATCGTGCTGTCCGACCTGAGCATGCCGGGGTTTTCCGGTGATGATGCGCTGCGCATCGTGCGCGAGACCTCGCCGGAAGTACCCTTCATCTTCGTCTCCGGCACCATGGGTGAGGAGAATGCGGTGGCGGCGCTGCAGAAGGGCGCCAATGACTACATCATCAAGCACCAGCCGGCGCGCCTGCCGTCGGCGGTGGCACGTGCGATCCGCGATGCACGCAGCGCGATCGAGCGCGCACGGGTGGAAACCGAGCTGATGCGCGCACAGCGCCTGGAAAGCCTGTCGCTGCTCGCAGCCGGGCTCAGCCACGACCTGCGCAACATCCTGCAGCCGTTGCTGATCATGCCGGACCTGCTGAAGGCGCGTACCGACGATCCGCAACTGCACCACCTGGCCGATGTCATCGCCGAGTGCGGCCGCCGTGGCCATGAGATGGCCGAATCGATGCTGTCGTTCGTGCGCGGTTCGCGCAAGCCGAGCGAGCGCATCGAGATCGATGGCCTGTTCGATGCGGTGGCACTGCTGTTGCGCAGCAACGTGCCTGATGCGGTGCGCCTGGAGTTGCAGGTGCAGGACGAAGGCCTGGTGGTCGACGCCAACTACACCGAACTGCAGCAGGTGATGCTGAATCTGGCGCTCAACGCGATACAGGCGATGCCCAACGGTGGCCGCCTGAGCCTGACTGCCAGCCATGCCGGCCATCGCGATGGCGTGGACTGGATGCACATACGGGTCGCCGACGAAGGCATCGGCATGGATGCGGACACGCTGTCGCACCTGTTCAATCCGTTCTTCACCACCAAGGCCGACGGCACTGGCCTGGGGCTGATTTCCTGCAAGCGCATCGTCGAAGGTGCCGGCGGCAGCATTCACGTCAGTAGCCAGCCGGGGCAGGGCACCTGCTTCGAACTGCGCCTGCCGATGCACGACGCCATCGATGGCAGCGAGCCGATCGAACAGCTGGTGGCCTTGGGCAGCGGCCAATCGATCCTGGTGGTCGATGGCGAAGCCACGCGCCTATCGCTGCTGGGCAATGCGCTGTCCAGCCAGGGCTACCAGCTGCAGTTGGCTTCCGATGGCCCGGCAGCGCTGCGCTGGATGCAGCAGGAGGCGATGCCCGCGCTGGTGATTGCCGATGCCGGCTCCAAGCTGCTGCCGGCCAGCCAGCTGCTGGGCGAGATGGCGACGTTGGGCTATCGCGGCCCGGCACTGGTACTGGAAGACCCGGCAGTGCCGGTCGCGGCCGATGCCTTCCCGGACGGCGTAGAGGTGCATGTGCTGCACAAGCCGCTGCAGATGCAGCAGGTCTTCCGCGCGGTGGCAGAAGCGCTGGGCTGATGCCCCGGTAGTGCCGGCCGCTGGCCGGCATCCCTGTGTGGCGGGATCAATGCGGTTGCCGGCCAGCGGCCGGCACTACCGTTCGGCAGTTTCCCAGGGGAAGCGTGGCAGGGCGTCCACCGCCTGTTCCAGCCGCTGCAGATGCAGCAGGTCTTCCGCGCCGTGGCCGAAGCGCTGGGCTGATGTCCCGGTAGTGCTGGCCGCTGGCCGGCATCCCTGTGTGGTGGGATCAATGCGGTTGCCGGCCAGCGGCCGGCACTACCGCTCGGCAGTTTCCCAGGGGAAGCGTGGCAGGGCGTCCACCGCCTGTTCCAGCCGCTGCAGATGCAGCTAGTCTTCCGCGCAGCGGCCGAAGCGCTGGGTTGATGCCCCGGTAGTGCCGGCCGCTGGCCGGCATCCCAGTGTGGTGGAATCAACGCGGTTGCCGGCCAGCGGCCGGCACTACCGCTCGGCAGTTTCCCAGGGGAAGCGTGGCAGGGCGTCCGCCGCCTGTTCCAGCCGCTGCAGATGCAGCAGGTCTTCCGCGCCGTGGCCGAAGCGTTGGGTTGATGCCCCGGTAGTGCCGGCCGCTGGCCGGCATCCCTGTGTGGTGGGATCAACGCGGTTGCCGGCCAGCGGCCGGCACTACCGTTCGGCAGTTTCCCAGGGGAAACGCGGCAGGGCGTCCATCGCCTGTTCCAGCCGCAGCAGATGCAGCTGGTCTTCCGCGCAGCGGCCGAAGCGCAGGGCTGATGCCAGGTAGTGCCGGCCGCTGGCCGGCATCCCAGTGTGGTGGAATCAATGCGGTTGCCGGCCAGCGGCCGGCACTACAGCTTGGCAGTTTCCCAGGGGAAGCGTGGCAGGGCGTCCACCGCCTGTTCCAGCCGCTGCAGATGCAGCTGGTCTTCCGCGCGGTGGCCGAAGCGCTGGGCTGATGCCCGGTAGTGCCGGCCGCTGGCCGGCATCCCTGTGGGGCGGGATCAACGCGGTTGCCGGCCAGCGGCCGACACTACCGTTCGGCAGTTTCCCAGGGGAAGCGTGGCAGGGCGTCCACCGCCTGCTCCAGCCGCTGCAGATGCAGCAGGTCTTCCGCGCCGTGGCCGAAGCGCTGGGCTGATGCCCCGGTAGTGCCGGCCGCTGGCCGGCATCCCTGTGTGGCGGGATCAACGCGGTTGCCGGCCAGCGGCCGGCACTACCGTTCGGCAGTTTCCCAGGGGAACCGCGGCAGGGCGTCCACCGCCTGTTCCAGGCGCCGTGACCAGTTCTGGTGGATGTCCGCATACAACGTTGAATCCGCGCCGAGCCGCAGCTGCTGCCCGATGCGCAGTTCACCATCACGCAGCAGCGCCAGGTCGATCGGCAGGCCTACCGACAGATTGGAGCGAATGGTCGAATCCAGCGACACGATTGCCGTGCGCGCCGCGTCCTCCAGGCGTGTGGCCGGGCTGAGGATGCGGTCCAGGATGGGCTTGCCGTACTTGGACTCACCGATCTGAAGATAGGGCGTCTCCGGCGAAGCGGCGATGGCGTTGCCGAGCGGATAGATCATGTACAGCCCGGGCCGCTCGCCAGCGATCTGGCCACCGAAAATCAGCGTCGCCTGGGTGTTGACCCCGTCATGGCCGTGCTCGCTGTGGCTGCTGTGCACCTGGCTGTCCACCAGCAGCTGGCCGACGTACTCGGCAGCTTCGAACAGATGGGTCATGTCGCGCAGGTTGGGCGTGCGCCGTTCACTGGCGTCGCGCCCCAGGCGTGACACCAGCAGCTGGGTGGTGGCCAGGTTGCCAGCCGCCATCAGCACGTAGGCTGCCTGGCCGGGGTACTCGAACACGTGCAGCTTGCGGTGCACGCGCACATCGTCCAGCGAGGCATTGGTCCGGGTGTCGGCAGCGAAGACCAGGCCTTCGTCCACCTCGATTCCAACGCAATAGGTCATGTCGGTGCCCTATCATGTGCGTCCCGGATTGTAGGCAGGCCGCCGTGACGACGGCATGTCCACGCCCCCCAAGTGCCGTCACCTGAACCGCATGACCACCGTGCTCCTGAGCCTGGGCAGCAACGTCCAGCCCCGCCGCTACCTCCACGCCGCGGTGACGGCCCTGCGCGAGCGCTTTGGCGCACTGCAGGTGTCACCCGCCTACCGTACTGCCGCGGTCGGCTTCGATGGCCCGGCCTTCCTCAACAATGCGGTGGCGATCGAGACCGATCTGCCGCTGCAGGAACTGGACGACTGGCTGCATGCGCTGGAAGACGCGCATGGCCGCGATCGCAGTGGGCCGCGCTTCTCCGACCGGACCCTGGACATCGACGTGGTGTTCTACGGCGACCTGGTGGTGGAAGGCCCCGGCCACCTGCGCATTCCGCGCCCGGAACTGAAGCATGCCTTCGTGCTGAAGCCGCTGGCGGACATCGCGCCGGGCTTCATCGACCCGGTCAGCGGGCAGGACCTGGCCACGCTGTGGCGGGCGCACGCGCAGTTTGGCGAAGCGTTCGAGGTGGTGGACCTGGAATGATGGCGGTTGCCGGCCAGCGGCCGGCACTACCTCAACTGACCGTGCGCCCACCATCCACGCGCAGGGTGTGGCCGGTGACGAAGCTGGCTTCGGCCACCAGCCAGTAGACCGCTTCGGCGATCTCCTCGACCGTGCCGATCCGTGCCAGCGGCGTGCGCGCCAGCAACGCCTCGCGGGCGAAATCGTCCTTGCCCTGCTCCGGCCACAGGATCGCACCCGGGGCCACCGCATTCACACGCACCTTCGGTGCCAGCTCCAGCGCCAGCGCGCGGGTGGCCATCTCCAGCGCGGCCTTGGCCATGGTGTAGGCGATGTGGTCGCGCATCGGGTCGGTGCCGTGCAGGTCGGTCAAATTGACGATGCAGCCCTGCTGGCGGCGCAGGTAGGGCGCCGCCGCCTGTGACAGCAGCAGCGGCGCGCGCGCGTTGACCGCGTACAGCTCGTCCATTGCCTCGGCGGTGACCTGGCCGAGCGGGGTGGGGAAGAAGTTGGAGGCGTTGTTGACCAGCGCGTCCAGTCGGCCGAAGTGGGTGACCGCCTGTTCCACCAGGTCGGCCAGGGCGTCGGCGTCACGCAGGTCGGCCTGCAGGGCCAGCACGCTGCCCGGGCGCACGTTGTCGAAATCGAACGCGGCCTGCTGCAGCTCGGCGCTGGAGGTATTGGCGTGCAGCACCACCGACCAGCCACAGGCGTGGAACTGGCGGGCGATGGCCGCACCGATCCGGCGCGCGCTGCCGGTGATCAGGACCACGGGGTGGGTATCGCTCATCGAGGGTCCTCCAAGGCTCGGCTATCCTGTGCACCATTGTCACCGCATTCGAAGACGCCATGCAGCCCACCTTTCCCCTGCCCGAAGCCGATGCCCTGGCCCATAGCGACCAGCTGGCGGCCGCCCTGCGCGCCGAGATCCTTGCCCAGGGCGGGGCGATGCCGTTCTCGCGCTTCATGGAGCTCTGCCTGTATGCCCCCGGCTGGGGCTATTACAGCGCCGGCGCCAGCAAGTTCGGTGGCAGTGGCGACTTCACCACCGCGCCCGAGCTCGGCAGCCTGTTCGCCGGCAGCGTGGCCAATGCGCTGGCGCCGGTATTTGCACAGCTGGGTGCGCAGGCGCGGATGCTGGAACTGGGCGGTGGCACCGGCGCCTTCGCCGAGGCGGTGCTGCTACGCCTGGCCGAGCTGGACGCGCTGCCGTCGCGCTACGCCATCCTGGAACCCAGTGCCGACCTGCGCGAGCGCCAGCAGCAGCGCCTGCAGCAGAACCTGCCGGCCGAGCTGGCCGCGCGCGTGGACTGGGTCGACCGCCCGTTCGAGGAGGACTGGGAAGGCGTGGTGTTCGCCAACGAGGTGATCGACGCGCTGCCGACCCCGCGCTTCCTGATCCGGGATGGCGAGGTCTACGAGGAAACCGTCGAGCTGGACGCCGAGGGCAACTTCATCCGTGGCGCGCAGCCGGCCGACATCCTGCTCAACGGTGCGGTGCGCCATATCGAGCGCTACCTGGAAAAGCCTTTCGCCGAGGGCTACCGTTCTGAAGTGCTGCCGCAGCTGCCGTACTGGCTGCAGGCGGTGGCCGGTGGCATGCAGCGTGGTGCGATGCTGTTCGTCGACTACGGCTACAGTCGCGGCGAGTTCTACCAGCACGACCGCGACGATGGCACCGTGCGTGCGTTCTACCGCCACCACGTGCACAACGACGTGCACCGCTGGCCGGGGTTGCAGGACATCACCGCGTCGGTGGATTTCACCGCGATGGCCGAGGCCGGCATGCACGGCGGATTCGAGCTGGCCGGCTACTGCAGCCAGGCCAGCTTCCTGCTCGGCAACGGCCTGGACCAGGTGCTGCTGCTGGCCGAGGAACGCACCGATGAGGTCGGCCGCATCCAGCTGCGCGACCAGGTGAAGAAGCTGACCCTGCCGACCGAGATGGGCGAGCGCTTCCAGGCCATCGGCCTGCAGCGTGGTGTCGACTTCGAACCGGCCTTCGAGCTGGGTGACCTGAGCTGGCGCCTGTGAGCGAGGTGTTGCCGGCGATCAAGCCGCTGCGGCGGCCGCGGTTGTGGGCCGGGCTGTGGGCGACGGCAGTACTGCTGGTGATCGTGGTCTGCCTGATTCCACCACCGCCGATTCCGTTGCCGGAAAACAGCGACAAGGGCGAGCACTTCCTCGCCTATTTCATCCTGGCCGGCAGCGCGGTGCAGCTGTTCCGTCGGGGCCGCCCGCTGCTGTGGGTGGGCGTGGGCCTGGTGCTGATGGGCATCGGCATCGAATTTGCCCAGGGTGCGCTGACCAGCAACCGCATGGCCGACCCGATGGATGCCATCGCCAACACGATCGGTGTGCTCGCCGGCATGGCCACCGCACTGACCCCGCTGCGCGACCTGCTGCTGCGCTGGCGCGGGTAAAGGCGTGCCAACCCAGGTTGGCACCTACCCGTAGATCCACGCCATGCGTGGATGATCTGCCCGAGGTGCCGGCCAAGGCCGGCACCCACCCGGACAGGCCTGCCGTCATTTCCCCAGGGTCACCTCATCCAGCACCCACATCGCCGGGCGCGTGTCGCCGGTGAAGTTGATGCACAGGTCACCGCCGCCCTGCGTCCCCTTCGGCAGCGCCGCACGCAGCGTCACGAAGCCATCGGCATCCGGCTTGGCCGGCAACGGCACTTCCGCCAGCACCTTGCCACTGCAGTCGCCACGACGCACCTGCATCTCGCCGTGCGCGTGCTTGGCCTTCTCGAAGCGACGCTTGGGTTCATCGTGGGCAAGCTGGAAGTAGTACGGAATACGCCCCGCACGGACTTCCAGGCTGCCAATGCCGTCCAACTGCGCCTGCGGCCAGCGCCAGCACGGCTGGAAGATGTCCACGTTGAACACCGCACGGTTGCCTTCGCGTGGGCCATCGTCTTCCAGGCGCAGCACAAGCCCCTTCTTGCCTACGCAGCTGAGCAGCTCATCACTGCGGCGGCTGAGCAACGACTGTGCGGTGAACGCGGTGATGGTCGGCTTCGCCGCCAGCATCTGGCCCTGGTAGAACGCGGCGGCCTGCACGGTGGTCGGCAGCGTCGCGGTCAGCGGCTGCTGGTACAACGGCGATTGCGCGGTCACCGGCTGGCCATCGGTGCTGTAGCGCACTTCATAGCCCAGCGGGTTGGCCAGCGACACCGTCACCGTGTTGGCCGCGCGATTGTCGGTGTAGTCCACGCCCACTTCGAACGGGGTCTGCGCATAGGCTAGGCCCCAGGCACGGTAGCGCTGCAGCTGGGACGGCAGGCGCGCGAGGAAATCGCGGAAATCGCGATGTTCCGGCGTGCTCCAGCCGGTCTCGGCCACGGCGGCCAGGCGTGGGAACAGGTTGTGCTGCAGGCGTGCGTAGCTGCGCGTGTGCTCGGTGAACATGTTGGCCTGCAGGCCGAGGATGTGCCCGCGCTTGTCAGCGGCCAGCTCGGCCGGCACCGGCTCGAAGTTGTACAGCTTGCCGAGGTTGACCTGGGTCGGGCGGCCGGGCGGTTCGTTCGGCGAGGCCGTCTGCAGGTAATCCAGATAGAGGTAGCCGACCGGCGACATGATCACGTCATGGCCGGCGCTGGCCGCAGCCAGGCCGCCTTCGGTGCCCTGCCAGGACATCACCGTGGCCTGCGGCGGCAGCCCGCCTTCGAGGATCTCATCCCAGCCGATCAGGCGCCGGTCGTGCTCCTCCAGGAAGGTCTCCAGGCGCTTGATGATGTGGCTCTGCATGGCCATTTCATCCTTGATGCCCAGCGCACGCATGCGCTGCTGCACCTGCTTCGACGCTTCCCACTGGTCCTTCACCGCCTCGTCGCCACCGACGTGCACGTACTTGGCCGGGAACAGGTCGATCACTTCTTCCAGCACGTTCTCGAGGAAGGTGACGGTGCTGTCTTCAGTGTTGAACAGGTTGGGGAACACGCCCCATTCGCTGATCGGCTTCAACGGCGTATCGATGGTGCCCAGCTCCGGATACGCAGCAATCGCGGCAGTCGCGTGGCCCGGCACATCGATTTCCGGAATCACCTGGATATGCAGCTTCGCGGCATAGGCAATCACTTCGCGGATCTGGTCCTGCGTGTAGAAGCCGCAATACGGATGCTCCTTGCCAGTGACCGGATCGATGCCACCGTCGCCGGCCGGCAGGCGGCAGCTGCCCACGTCGGTCAGCTTCGGGTAGCGCTTGATCTCCATGCGCCAGCCCTGGTCGTCGGTGAGGTGCCAGTGGAAGGTGTTGAGCTTGTGCGCGGCCATCGCGTCGAGTACGCGCTTGATCTCGTCCAGGCTCTGGAAGTGACGTGCGGAATCGAGCATGAAACCGCGCCAGCTGAAGCGCGGCGCGTCCTGGATCTGCACCTCCGGCAGCACGCCGTTGCTGCCGCCGGTAGCGAGCTGGGCGAGGGTGGTCGCGCCGTAGAACAGGCCGGTTTCGTTGCCGGCCTGGATCAGCACGCCCTGCGCGGTGCTCTCCAGCGTGTAGCTTTCGCCGCTGTCGCGGAAGGTGGGCACGATCTGGAAGCGGATGCTGCCCGACGTGCCTGCCGCCTTGCCGCTGGCTGGTGCAAGGCGCGGACCACCGCTGCGGGCCAGCAGATCGGCGAACTGGCTGGCGACGCGCTGCGCGGCTTCGCCTTCGGCCTGCAGCACGGTGTCGGCGCGGACGGTGATGCCGCTGCCCTGGCCGCGCTGCACGCTGGCCGGGGCAGGAATCAGCATCAGGCTGCCGGCGCGCAGCAGGGGGCCGGGTGCTTCAGTGGCGGGTGTGGGGTCGGCGGCAAGTGCCGGCAGTGCCGGCAACAGGGCGAGCAGGCTGCCCAGCAGCACTGCGCTGCGCATCCGGGCGCGGGAAGGCTTGACCATCGGTACGACTCCTTGGAACGGTGCGATGAACGCTATACATGAAAAACGCCGGGCCCGGAATGACCCAGGCCCGGCGTGCGTGCACGACTCGGCGATGTTGCCGCCGCTGGATCAGTACTTGAAGCGGAAGTTGAGGTAGTACTGGCGACCGTTGCTGTAGAACGAGGTCGGGATGGCCGCGGTCTGGTAGTACTTGTAGGTCGGGTTGTTGAGGTTGAGCGCATCGAAGCTGATGCTCAGCCAGTCGGTGGCCTTGTAGCTCAGCGACGCCGACAGGGTGCCGAAGTCATCCTGGTAGTACGGGTTGGCGCCGGACAGGCCGATCAGGAACGACGAACGGCGGGTGTAGCTGACGCGTGCACCGAAGGTATCGTTCTCGAAGTAGGCACCGACGTTGTAGGTGTTCTTCGAAGTACCCAGCAGGTTGTCGCTGCCATCGGCCCAGGTGTGGTCGGTGCTGCCATCGGCGTAGGTGTAGTTGGCATTGACACCGAAGTACTCGCCGATCGGCTGCTCATAGGCCACTTCGATACCGCGGACCTTGCCGTCGGCATTGCGCGGGCGGGAGATGTTGTATTCCTCGAGACGGTTGGTCAGCTCGCTGAACAGCATTTCCTTCTCGGTGCTGAAGGCGACGTAGTCCTTCAGGCGCATCGAGTAGGCACCGATCGACAACATGCCGCGCGGCATGAAGTACCACTCCAGGTTGGCGTCGAAGTTGGTCGACACCACCGGCTTCAACTTCGGATTGCCGCCACCGCCGGTCCGGTTCAGGTCCGAACCGTAGGACGAGGCACCCAGTGCCGAGAAGTCCGGCAGGGTCTGGGTCTGCGAGGCGGCCACGCGCAGCACCAGGTCGTCACGCAGGTCGTACTTGAAGTTGGCGCTCGGCAGCACACGGTTGTGCTTGTTCTCGAAAGCTTCGCGGGTCCACGCGCCGAACAGGCTGCTCACGTCCGGCACGGTCGAGCCGGTGGCGGCGGCGTAGGTATCGATATCCTGCTTGATGTTGACGTAGCGCAGGCCGACGTTGCCGCTCCAGCGGTCGCCGCTGAAGTTGCCCTGTACGTAGGCAGCGAAGTTCTTCTCGGACACCGTCCACTCGGCGCCGTAGTTGTGGCGGCCGGTCGGGCCGTCATTGCCGGACAGCCAGGTGGAGTTGTTGGTCACTGCTTCCTTCAGTGCGCCCGGGGTGAAGTACCACAGGTCACGCGGGAAGCTGCCACCGATGCCGTTGGCGAAGCCACCGGGGAAGTTGGCGGTGGCGCCGTTCTTCAGCGCATTCCAGATCGCGCCCGGGGTTGCGCCTTCCGGCGACTTGGCCTCGCGCTTGTGGTCGCCGAAGCGGGCGCCGAAATCAATCGAGTTCAGTACGCCAGCGTCGGCGAAGTACTGGTTGAAATCGAGCGTGGCCCACTTTTCCTTGTCGATCGCGGTGACCTGCTGGTTGCCCCAGGTGCCGAAGTCGCTCACGCCGCTCGGGCCGATGTTGCCACCGACGTTCCAGTCGATCGGCGAGCCGTTGCCGTGGGTTGCCCAGGTGGCGCCGCCACCACGGGCCAGGTTGACTTCGGCGATGTACTGGCGCGGCGTTTCGCCGGTGCCCTTGGTGCTGCCAGCCTGGAATTTCATGCCCAGGTTGTCGCTGATCTGCCAGTCGGCATCGAAGGTGATGTAGTTGGTCTTGGCCTTCGACTCGCGGTAGATCATGTCGTACACCGCGTAGTCGCGGTCGGCCTGGCCGGCGAAGGTGGCGTTGGACAGTACGCCATCCTTGATGACGTAACCCGGATTCGGGGCCTGGCCCGGAATCAGGATCTTGTTGCCATTGGCATCTTCAACGGTGCGGTCGTTGAGGATGCGGCCACCCCACAGCATGAAGTTGCGGTTGTAGTTGTTCGCCTTCAGTTCCGAGCTGAAGCCTTCCAGGCCCAGGGTCAGGTTGTCCATCGGCTTGAACTGCAGCGACACCAGGCCGCCCTTGCGCTCGCGGGTCTGTTCGAACAGGGTCGAGCCAAGCAGGCCCGGCGCGTATACGCCGGCCAGGTCCGGGTTGGACTTGGCCACGGTGCCATTCGGATCGATCTGGAAGAAACCGCCCGGGATTTCCTGCGCTTCGCGGCGCAGCTCGCGCTTCTGGCTGAAGGCCTGCACCATCACGCCGAAGTTGCCTTCGTCGTTCTTGTAGTTGAACAGTGCCGACAGCTGCGGGTCGTTGGACTTGGCCTGGTCCGAACGCACCATGCCGATGGAGCCTTCCGCAGTGAGCTGCTTGGAGAATTCCAGCGGCTTGCGGGTGAGGATGTTGACGGTACCGGTGGTGCCGCCGTCCTGCAGCTTGGCCTGCGAGGACTTGTTCACTTCCACCGAGCGCACCAGTTCCGACGGCAGCAACGAGTAGCTCACGCTGCGGCCGACGTTGTTGCCCTGGCTGAGCACGAACCAGTCGGCGGTGCCGACGGTGTGGCCGTTGATCAGGGTCTGGGTCAGGCTCGGGCTGGTACCACGCAGGCTGACGCGGTCGGCTTCGTCGAAGCCGCCTTCGTCGGCGCTGGACGAGCTGATGTTCACGCCCGGCAGGCGCTGCAGGGTGTCGGCGACGTTGTGCGCGGGCAGCTTGCCCACGTCTTCGGCGGTGACCACTTCCACGCGCGCATTGGCTTCGCGCTTGGTGTCCAGCGATTTTTCCATCGACCCACGGATGCCGGTGACCTGCACGGTATCCAGGTCGGTGGCGGTCTGGGCGGCCTGCTGCGCATGTGCACTGAAGGCGATGCAGCTGACGATGGCGGCCGAAAGCAGGGTCTTGCGGGTGTTCATGATGTCTCTCCTCATCACTCGATTGGATGCCGGCGGCGGTGTTCGATTACGGTTGCGATGACATGCGCGGGGCGGCGGCGAAGTCCCGTGCGTTGGCGTGCCACGTACTGCGTGCTGCGATTGCGTTGAAGCCTGTTGCGGTGTCAGGCGGCCGACTGCTGCTGCAGGTACCAGCTGGCAGCGCCGACCACGCCCAGCTGGCCGTGCTCGACGACCTTCACCGGGATGCGTGCCAGCGCTTCGCCCATCGGCCCCTTCTGCAGGTAGCGTTCGACGAAGGTGCTGGCGTGCAGGTATTCGCGGATCTGCGGCAGGATGCCGCCGGCCAGGTAGACGCCACCATGGGCGCCGTAGAACAGCGCCATGTCGCCGATGGTGCTGCCGAGCAGGCCGCAGAACACATCCAGCGCCTGGCGCGCATGTGCATCGCTGTCGGCCATGGCCGCAGCGGTGACCGCATCGGGGCTGGCCAGGGTCGGCGCCTGGCCCTGCAGCGCGCATACCGCGCGGTACAGGTTCATCAGGCCCGGGCCGGAGATCGCATGTTCGATCGACACATGCGCGCGGTCGCGCTGCATGTGGCGGACGATGGCCATTTCCAGTTCAGTGCTGGCGGCCAGGGTCGGCTGGCCGGCTTCGGTCGGGAGCACCACCGGGCCGTGCGCGGTGGGGATCCACAGCGCGGCGCCGAGGCCGGTACCGGGGCCGACCACCAGGGTCGGGCCGCGGGCGGCGGTTTCCGGTCCGCACAGGTGCAGCACGCCACTGGCGTCAACCTGCGCAGCGGCATAGGCCACGGCTTCGAAGTCGTTGACGATGAAGACCCGCTGCAGGCCGACGTCGGCTTCCACCTGGCGCGCCGACAGCGGCCACGGCAGGTTGGCGGTGATCACCGTGCCGTCCTCGCGGGCGTAGCCGGCACTGGCGACCACGCAGTGCGTGGGCCGCGGGCCTTCGCCGAGGAAGTCGGACAGGATCGCGCTGAGGCCTGCATGGTCGGCGTTGCGGTACTTGCGGTACTCCAGCACCTGCACCGGATGGGCGGCATCACCGCTGGCCTGGACCCGGGCCACGCGCACATGGGTGCCACCGACGTCGGCGGCCAGGAACGAGGGCGCGATTCGGGACAGGACATGGGCCGGGGCGGGGTGGCTGGCGGTCACGCGGGCTCCTGCTGCAGGTGGGGCCGTCCCCAAGGTTCGAGGGCGGCGATTGGGGCGGAGTCTGTAACCGCGCTGACAACGATGTCAACGAGTTCGTGACACTTTCGTTGCTGCGTCGCAACGAATGCGGCGTGCAGTAAACGTTTACATGGCGTGAGCATGGGTTTCACGCTGGAGCCGTTGCTGCACGGGGCTAAAGGGCTGCGGCGCATTCAGCACGATCCGCTGCCATCGGGTTGCGCAGTGCAGCACGAGGTTCACGCGGCCCCGCGGGGAAGTTGACAAACCGCGGTTGTCCATCGAAAGAATGTGACAACGTTGTTCCCAGCCACTCTCCGACGCCGCGTTCTGCGGCCGTCGCCGCAGGAGCCCTTCCCGATGTCCGCCGTCTCCGCTGCAAGCGTGCGCCCGAACGTGGCCACCTCCATCGCCATCGTCGGCGTGCTGTTCTTCCTGATCGGCTTCTTCACCTGGCTCAACGGCCCGCTGATCACCTTCGTCAAGCTCGCCTTCGAACTCAGCGAGGTCGGCGCCTTCCTGGTGCTGATGGTGTTCTACCTGTCCTACTTCTTCCTGGCCCTGCCGTCATCGTGGATCCTGCGCCGCACCGGCATGAAGAAGGGCCTGAGCCTGAGCCTGCTGGTGATGGCCGGGGGCGCCGCGCTGTTCGGCGAATTCGCCACCCAGCGCTGGTATCCGGGCGCGCTCGGCGGCCTGTTCGTGATCGGCAGCGGCCTGGCCCTGCTGCAGACCGCGATCAACCCCTACATCTCCATCCTTGGGCCCATCGAGACCGCGGCACGCCGCATCGCGCTGATGGGCATCTGCAACAAGATCGCCGGCATGCTGGCGCCGGTGCTGATCGGTACCGTGGTGCTGCATGGCATCGGTGATCTGTCGGCCACGGTGGCCGCTGCCGATGAAGCGACCAAGGCGCAGCTGCTCAACGAATTCGCCGCCAAGATCCATGCGCCGTACCTGGCCATGGCCGGCCTGCTGGTGCTGCTGGCGGTGGCCGTGCTGTTCTCGCCGCTGCCGGAAATCAAGTCGTCCGAAGCCAATGCCACGCCGGTTGCGGCCGGTGCCGCCGAACGGCGCAGCATCTTCCAGTTTCCGCACCTGTGGCTGGGCGTGCTGTGCCTGTTCGTCTACGTGGGCGTGGAGGTGATGGCCGGCGATGCCATCGGTACCTACGGCCATGGTTTCGACCTGCCACTGGACCAGACCAAGATGTTCACCTCGCTTACCCTGGGCGCAATGCTGGTCGGTTACGTGGTCGGCCTGCTGCTGATCCCCAAGGTTGTCTCGCAGTCGCGCTACCTGACCATTTCGGCGGTGCTGGGCGTGGTGTTCTGCCTTGGCGCCTGGGCCACCCACGGCTATGTGTCGGTAGCCTTCGTGGCCCTGCTTGGCTTTGCCAACGCCATGATGTGGCCGGCCATCTTCCCGCTGGCGATCCGTGGCCTGGGCCGCTTCACCGAAACCGGCTCGGCCCTGCTGGTGATGGGCATCGCCGGTGGCGCGATCATTCCGCAGCTGTTCGCCGTGCTCAAGCAGCACATCGACTTCCAGCTGGTGTTCGTGCTGCTGATGGTGCCGTGCTACCTGTACATCCTGTTCTATTCGGTGATCGGGCATCGCGCCGGCCTGCCGCAGGACAAGGCCTGATCGGCGATGATGGACGGCAGCCAACCCCAGGGAAAACCCATGCGCAGAGCGACCATCAAGGACGTTGCGGAGAAAGCCAAGGTCTCGCTGAAGACGGTCTCGCGCGTGATCAACAACGAGCCCTCGGTGATGCAGGCCACCCGCGCGCGGGTGCTGCGTGCCATCGCCGAGCTCGACTACGAACCCGATCCGTCCGCGCGCAACCTGCGCAGCGGCACCACCTTCGTGATCGGGCTGGTCTACGACAATCCGAACCCATACCACATCATCGGCGTGCAGAACGGCGTGCTCGCCGCCTGCCGCGAGACCGGGTTCGGGCTGCAGATCCATCCCTGCGATTCCAGCTCGCCGCTGCTGGCCGATGAACTGGCCGACTGGGTGCAGCGTTCGCGCCTGGCCGGGCTGGTGCTGACCGCACCGATGTCCGAGCGCCGCGACCTGATCCAGGCGCTGACCGCGCGCGGCATCAAGCTGGTGCGCATCATCGCCGCCACCGAAGACCCGGCCGATGGCGCCTGTGTGTTCGTGGACGACCGCGAGGCCGCCTACGAGATCACCGAGCACCTGATCCAGCTGGGCCACCAGCGCATCGGCTTCCTCTGGGGCGGCAGCTCGCACCGGTCTTCGGGCGAGCGCTACGCCGGTTACGAAGCCGCGCTGAAGGACTACGGCATGACCGTGGACAAGCACCTGGTGGTGCAGGGCGACTACACCTTCGATGACGGTTTCCGCGGTGCGCGCCGCCTGCTGGCGCTGCGCGAGCCACCTACCGCCATCTTCGGTTCCAACGATGAAATCGCCGCCGGGGTACTGGCAGCCGCAAAGTCGGCCGGCATGAACGTGCCGTACGACCTGTCCATCGCCGGTTTCGAGGACAGCCCGTTCTCGCGCCAGTCGTGGCCGCCGCTGACCACGGCCAAGCAGGCCACCGAAGACATCGCCCGCCACGCCGCGCGCCTGCTGATCGCGCAGCTGCGCAGCGATGCCTACGACGACGCGCCGGCGCCGCTGCACAACCAGGGCTTCGTGCCGCAGCTGGTGGTGCGTGGTTCGACCGCGCCGATGCGCCCCGCCGGCGCACGCCCCCTTCCTTCCGATCCTGCCTGAGCCTGCCATGTCGCTGTCAGACCCCACGTCCACCCTGATGTTCGCCGAGGCCGCTGAAGCGGCCGACGTGGTCGCGCGCCAGTTCTCGCGCAACCACGCCACCATGGAAACCCTGGCCGCCAGCCTGCGCGCGGCGCCGCCGCCGTTCGTGGTCACCTGCGCACGCGGCAGCTCCGACCATGCCGCCACCTATGGCAAGTACCTGCTGGAAACCCAGCTGGGCTTGGTAGTCGCATCGGCTTCGCCGTCGGTGGGTTCGGTCTATGCCGCACCACTGCAGCTGCGCGGCGCGCTGTTCATCGTCATCTCGCAGTCGGGCAAGAGCCCCGACCTGCTGCGCAATGCCGAGGCCGCCAAGGCCGCCGGTGCGCGCGTGATCGCGCTGGTCAATGTCGAGGATTCGCCGCTGGCGCAGCTGGCCGATACGGTCATTCCGCTGCATGCCGGCGCCGAAAAGAGCGTGGCGGCCACCAAGAGTTACCTGGCGTCGCTGGCCGCGCTGCTGCAGCTGGCCGCGTACTGGAAGCAGGACAGCAGCCTGCGTGCGGCGCTGGACCTGCTGCCCGATGCGCTGCGTGAGGCGTGGCAGTGCGACTGGAGCGCGGTGACCGAAGGCCTGGTCGAGGCCACCAACCTGTTCGTGCTCGGCCGTGGCCTTGGCCTGGGGGCGGCGCAGGAAGCGGCGCTGAAGTTCAAGGAAACCTGCAGCCTGCATGCCGAAGCCTACAGCTCGGCTGAAGTGAAGCACGGCCCGATGGCGCTGGTTGATCGTGGCTTCCCGGTACTGGCCTTTGCCCAGCCGGACGAAACCGGCGCTGGTACCCGTGCCGTTGTCGAAGAATTCACCGCGCGCGGCGCGCAGGTATGGATGGCCGGTGCTGGCGGCAACCTTCCGGTGGCGGCCGCACCGCATCCGCTGTGCGCACCGCTGCTGACCGTGCAGAGCTTCTACCGCGCAATCAACGCGCTGGCGCTGCGTCGTGGCTTCAACCCGGACCTGCCGCCGCATCTGAACAAGGTCACGGAGACGGTGTGATGGCGACGGTCCTGCGCAATGCCCGCATTCTCGCCGGCGATGAATTCCGCGACGATCTGGCGGTGGTGATCGAGGACGGTCGCATCAGCGCGCTGCTGCCCGATGCGGCACCGCAGCTGGGCCACGCTGCAGAGCAGGTGGACCTGGGCGGCGGTTGGCTGCTGCCCGGCTTCATCGACGTGCAGGTCAATGGTGGCGGCGGCGCGCTGTTCAACAACACGCCCGATGTCGCCTCGCTGCGCACCATCGCGCAGGCGCACCGCCGCTTCGGCACCACCGCGATGCTGCCAACGCTGATCAGCGACGACGTGGGTGTGATGCGCGACGCAATCGCTGCGATGCGCGAAGCGATCGCGCAGGGTGTGCCCGGCGTGATCGGCATCCACCTGGAAGGCCCGTACATCGCGCCGGCGCGCAAGGGCACCCACGATCCCAGCAAGTTCCGCGTGCCGGACGAAGAAGAAATCGCGCTGGCCGCCTCGCTGGACAATGGCGTGACCCTGCTGACACTGGCACCGGAACGCGTGCCGCTGGAAACCATCCGCGCGCTGGTCGAGCGCGGCGTGATCGTCGCCGCTGGCCACACGGCTGGAACCTACGAAGAGATTCGTGCCGGCCTGGATGCCGGCGTGCGTGGCTTCACCCACCTGTACAACGCGATGTCGCCGCTGCAGGGGCGTGAGCCCGGTGCGGTGGGCGCTGCGCTCGAGGACCGCGACAGCTGGATCGGCATCATTGTCGATGGCGTGCATGTGCACCCGGCCAGCCTGCGCGTGGCACTGGCAGCCAAGCCGCGCGGTCGCCTGCTGCTGGTGACCGATGCGATGCCGCCGGTTGGCGCCGACGATCCCAGTTACGTGCTGTATGGCGAAACCATCACCGCCATCAACGGCGTGGTGCGCAATGCCGCCGGTTCGCTGGCCGGCTCGGCGCTGGACATGGCCACTGCGGTGCGCAACACCGTGCAGCTGCTCGGCCAGCCGCTGGCCGAAGCCGCGCGCATGGCCTCGACTTACCCGGCGCAGTTCCTCAACGTCGACGACCGCCTGGGCCATATCGCCGAGGGTTACCAGGCCGACCTGGTGCTGCTGGATGATGCCCTGCAGGTGCGGGGCACCTGGATTGCCGGGCAGTACGAGGCCGCCTGATGAACAGTTCGCCGCCACGCCGGCTGGGCTCGATCGATGCCCTGCGCGGCATCACCGTGGCGGCGATGCTGCTGGTCAATAACCCGGGTGACTGGAGTGCGGTGTTTGCGCCGCTGCGTCACTCGGAATGGCATGGCTGCACGCCCACCGACCTGGTGTTCCCGTTCTTCCTGTTCCTGGTGGGCGTGTCGATGGCCTTCAGCGTGGCACCGCGCGCGCAGGATGCGGCGGCGCGACCCGCGTTGGCGCGCGGCGTGCTGGAGCGCGCGCTGCGCATCCTGGTGGCCGGTGCGCTGCTGCACCTGTTGATCTGGTGGGCACTGGATACGCATCACTTCCGCATCTGGGGCGTGCTGCAACGCATCGCGGTGTGTGCGGCGTTGGTGGGCGTACTGGCGGTCTACGTGCGACCACGCGTGCAGGTGGGCGCTTTGATCGCGCTGCTGGTGGGGTACACCGTGTTGCTGCTGGGCATCGGCGACCTGGCGCCGTGGACCAACCCGGCCAGCCGCCTGGATACCGCGCTGTTCGCACCGTGGATCTACCAGTGGCATGCCGATACCGGCCTGGGCCATGACCCGGAAGGATTGCTGAGCACGCTGGGGGCGCTGGCCAGTACCGTGCTCGGCCTGCTTGCCGGTGGCCTGCTGCGCAACGTGCGTTCGGCGGCATTGGCAGGGCTGGGCGTGGCGACCGCTGTGCTGGGCCTGCTGCTGGCCGTGGTGCTGCCGTTGAACAAGCAGCTGTGGACGCCCAGCTACGTGCTGTGGACCGGCGGCCTGGCCGCGCTGGCGCTGTGGCTGGGCCACGTGCTGATCGACCAGAAGGGATGGCCGGCACTCGGCCGGCGCTTCGGGGTCAATGCGATCACCGCGTACCTGGGGGCATCGGTGATGTCGGTGGTGCTGATGGCCACCGGGATCTGGGGGTGGATCTGGCAGCAGCTGGCCACCGCGATGCCGCAGGCGCTGGAGCTGGCGTCGATGCTGCAGGCGCTGGTGTTCGTCGCACTGTGGTGGGGCGTGGCGTGGTGGCTGGATAAGCGGAAGATCTACCTGAAGATCTGACCCCCTCCGTCAACGGCATCCACGCATGGCGTAGATTTACCAGTGCCGTGAGCGAATCGACTGGCGATGCAGGATCAGTAGATCCACGCCATGCATGGATGCTTTGCGCGTGATTCCGGATGCCGGAAAAAATGAACGATTTCAGCCACATCACATCGGTGTGAGGGCTGGGCGATTTCACATCTGAACTGTGATTTCCCGCACGCAAGTTCACCTATCGAAATGGTTCACCACACGGCAGACTGCAAGCGCCGTGCCGCACATACGCAGTTCCTGATTTCCCGCCCAGGAGTGCCCCATGTACCGTGCCGTTCCGCGTGCGTTCCGTCCGCGCCGCCTTGCTGTTTCCGTGTTGCAGGCCCTCGCCGTTCCCTCCCTGCTTCTGACGACCGCCAGCGTTGCCTGGGCCGGCTGCAACAGCCCGGCACCGACCGCCGGCCAGACGGTCACCTGTGATACAAACGCGCCGAATCCGCAGACCACTCCCGTTGCCGCAAATGGTGCGGCCGGCATCACCGTCAATGTCGCCGCCGGTGCACAGCTGCAGCAGAGTGGTGGTGGATCGGCCATCGCGCTGGTCGGCGCCGGTGGTCACCTGCTGTCAAACCAGGGCGCGATCAGTTCGGTCGGCGGTGTAACCGTGCAGCTTGGGGGTGGCAGCCGCGTCGACAACACCGGCAGCATCAGCACCGGCAACAACACCGCCCTGCAGTTCGTCGGTGCGGGCGACAGCGTGCTGGTCAATCGAGGAGCGATCAGCGGGCGCACCGGCGTACAGTTCGATGCGGGCAATGATCGCCTCGAGATGCAGAGCGGCAGCATCACCGGCGGCGTCCTGCAGGGCGATGGCAATGATGTGCTGCTGCTCAGCGATGGCACGATCGACAGCGTCGACCAGGGCGGCGGCGATGACCAGATGACCGTCACCGGCGGCGCCGTCACCGGCGTGGTGGCGCAGGGCAGTGGCCGCGATGATTTCATCATGAGTGGCGGCACCATCGGCGCGCTGCAGCAGGGCGACAACATCGATACCTTCCGCATGAGCGGTGGCCGCATCATCGGCGCGTTCGAGGATGGCGACCAGGCCTGGATGACCGCTGGCCGCATCGGCCGCGTCAACATGAAGCTGGACAAGAACCTGTGGGACCAGTCTGGCGGTACGGTTGACGGCAACGTGGTGACCGGCTTCGACACCGACACCATCATCATCTCGGGCACGGCCTACATCGGCGGCAACATCAGTGTCAGTGGCGGCAACGACAGCGTGACCATCACCGATGGCACCGTGCGCGGGCAGGTGCTGCTCAGTACGGGCAGCGACACCTTCAACTGGAGTGGCGGTGGCATCGTCTACGGCGCGATCGACATGGGGCCGGACAACGATGTGGCCAACCTCAGCAGCCTCAACCAGGGCAACCTCGGTGCGGTGCCGCTGTTCGACGGCGGCAGTGGCATCGACCAGCTCAACTTCAACAACGTCAAGACCACGGGCGTGGGCCGCTTCCAGAACTGGGAGGCGATCAGCCTGGCCAACAGCACCGAGCTGACCTTTGATGGCGATCTGGTGCTGGGCGACAGCGGAACCGGCACCGGCACGCTCACGGTGGATGACACCAGCACCGTCTACGCGGGCAGTGGCAGCCATGCCGTCCGTCCGTTCAACAGTGGTGCACTGGTGGAGATGGTCAATGCCGGGCGCATCGACCTGACCGGTACTGGCGCCGGCGACGTGTTCACCGTGCGTGGCAACTACCGCGGTGACGGTGGTGGTCTGTACCTGCGCACCGTTCTGGGGGCCGATAATTCAACCAGCGACCGCCTGGTGATCGATGGTGGTGCCGTCACCGGCACGACCGGCATCGGCGTGCTCAATGCCGGCGGCAGCGGCGCTGCCACGTTGGCCGATGGCATCCTGGTGGTGCAGGCCTTGAATGGTGGCCGCACCGCGCCGGGTGCGTTCTCGCTGTTCGCGCCGGTGGCGGCCGGCGCCTACGAGTACTTCCTGTTCAAGGGGGGTGTCAGTGCCGGTACCAGCGAGAACTGGTACCTGCGCTCGACCCTGGTGGCCGGCCCGGCACCAGCGCCAAACGGAAGCGGTATCAATGGCGTGCCGCCGCCGCCGACGCCACCCGTCGCACCACCGCCACCGATCACCCCGGCACCGCCGCCGCCGCCCGAAGGCGCCCCCGATCCAGACCTGACAGCCGGCGAGACCGCACCACCGCCGCCGCCACCGGAACCGGCGCCTGTGGCGCCGCCCAGTGATCCAGCGGTACCGGACGTGCCGGTGGCCGGCGGTGCGCTGCCCGGAACCGGTGCGCCGCCGACGCCGGGCGCACGCCCCGCCGAAGGCGCGGTGGTGCCGCTGTACCGCGTGGAGACTGCTGCCTATGCCGTGGTGCCGCCGCTGCTGCGCGAGACCTCGCTGGCCAGCCTGGGTACCTTCCACGAGCGGCAGGGCGAGCAGCGCCTGCTGTACAGCCAGGGTGCGTTCCGCACCGCCTGGGGCCGTCTGGTGGGGCAGAGCAGCGAGATCCACTGGAAGGGCGATTCGCAGCCCGGCTTCGATGGCGATGTGATGGGCCTGCAGGCCGGTCTGGATGTGTGGGCTGCTGCCTCTGACAACCACCGCAACCAGATCGGCGTGTTCGTCGGCCGCACCCGCGCGCAGGGCAAGACCACCGGCCTGGCACTGGGCTGGGAGAACGTGCAGGTAGGCCAGAACCGCCTGGACGACAAGCACGTGGGCCTGTACTGGACCTTCACCGACAGCAGTGGCGGCTACATCGACGCCGTGGCGATGCAGAGCCGCTACGACGGCCGCGTACGTTCCTCGCGCGGGCTCGGCTTCGGGATCAAGGGTGATGGCACCAGCGTGTCGGTGGAGGCGGGCAAACCGCTGCTGCACTTCGGGCAGTCGGCGTGGTGGCTGGAACCGCAGGTGCAGGTGATCTGGCAACGCACCTCGCTGGACGACCGCCGCGATGAGGTGTCGAGCGTACGCTTCGACAACGACAACGCCTGGACCGGCCGCATCGGCCTGCGCCTTGCCGGCGACTATCAGCTGGCCGACAACGGCTGGCAGCCGTACTTCAAGCTCAACTACTGGCATGGCCGTTCCGGCGAAGACCGCGTCGGCTTCGACAACGACACGATCATCAATTCGCAGCGCTCGCGTGCACTGGAGGCCGGCGTCGGTGTGGTCGGGCGCTTCAACCGCACCATCAGTGCGTACGCGGTGGCCGACTACACCCGCGAACTGGGTGGCGATCGCAACGAGAAGCGCCGCATCATCGAAGGCAACATCGGCCTGCGCGCGGACTGGTAGCGCGCGGTGCAGATGTCATGACCCGCTCTGGTAGGCGCCGACCTTGGCCGACACGATGCTTCTCGCTGCCATGACCTGCTGGTAGGTGCCGACCTTGGTCGGCACAGGGCCAATCGACGCCATGATCCGCTCTGGTAGGTGCCGACCTCGGTCGGCACGAATCCCACCGATGCCATGACCTCCGCGCAGCCGAGCAACGGCTCGGCTCTACAGCAGCGGTGCGCACGCATCCGCTTCCACCAGCGCGCTGGCATGATCGGCCAACACCACCACCGCTTGCAGCAGGCATTCCTCCACCTGCGGCGGACACTGCGCCTGCGCATCGTCCGTCTCGCGCGCAGACTGTGCAGCCAGCAGTACCCCGCCGCACGCAGACAACGCCGCCAGGCAACGCGTCGCCTCGGCCAGTTCCCGACCGCGCCCCTCGCTGAGTTGCCGCTCGCGCCACGCCTGGCCGTCGGCTGCGTGGCTGTGAGCGATGCCGCGCAACCGCGCGAAGAATGCGGAGGGCGGCGCCTGTTCGTTGGCTTCGGCGAGTGCATCTTCCAACGCTTCGGCGGCGGTAGTGGGCAGCTGCAGGCCGGGCAGTGCAGCGCCGAGCAATGCCTGCAGGCGTGGATAGGTGGGGTGGGGCGTGTTCATGGCGGCAACCTCACGAGGCAAGGCCACCTGCGGCGTGCAAGGTGGCGGGCGGTGCGGGTTGGCGTGCCGGTCAAAATCGAAACGAAAAAAAGCCGACGGATCACGAGGATCCCCACGCACCGCCCGCCATGGGCAAGCCGGTGCATTGTCGCGATTGCCGCTGAGGCGGCAACTCGATCGTTTCGATGTTTGATTCAGGACGCCAATCCCGGCCAGCGCAGGAGGCGCCGACGGAGGCAACCTTCTCGCGTTCTACGTGGCAATGACATGGGCAAAGTTGCAATTTACTGATCGCGTGCACGCTGTCTTGCTGCAACCCGCGGCGGGGCCAGATACGACAGTTCGCGCATGGCGAAAGCCATCACCTGCGGGCTATGCTGTGCGCCTGCCTCAACGACAAGGAAACGTCACATGCAGGTTCGCAAGGGAGTGCGTCGCATCGGCGCGCTGATGCTCGTGTTGCTGGCGACCGGCGCCATGGCCGATACGCCAGGCGCGGTCGAGGTGCCCTCGCCGGTGGCCCAAGCCGAGATCCTCAATCTGCTTGAACGCCAGGCGCTGTATCGCGATCGGGTGGACTGGGCCGCCACCCGCGTACGCCTGCAATCGGCGCAGGGCGACCCCGCGCAACGGCTGGCCGTTCTGCGCGAAGCCATTGCGGTCAGCACGGGCAATCACGGCGTATGGACGACGTCCCAGCGCCAGAGCGAATTCCTTGCGCGCGCGCAGCAGGCCGGCGCCGCCGCCGTGGACCGGGCCAAGGCGGCCGATGCGGTGGATATGCGCATCGGCTGGGTGGTCATCGAGGGCTACGCCTCCACGCCGGGCGCGACGCCGCAGGAAAAGTTCCGCCAGGACATCCAGCGTGCCGCGCGGTGGCAGCAGGTCATCCGCAGCAAGGACGACGGCGCGCGCTGTGGCTGGATCGTCGACCTGCGTGACAACAGCGGTGGCAACATGTGGCCGATGCTGCTGGGCATGGCACCGCTGCTGCGCACCTCGGTAGTGAACAACGAAGATGTGGGGTCGTTCGAAACTGCACAGGGGCCTGAGCGCTGGACGTTGACCGCGACCGCCGTGCAGCGTGCAGGCAAGTCGGTGCTGGACTTCGGCCAGTCCGGCTATGTGCTGCGGCAGCCCCGCGCGCCGGTGGCGGTGCTGTTCGGGCCGCGCACCGGCAGTTCGGGCGAGGCCTCGGTGCTGGCGTGGCGAGGTCGTCCGCAGGCGCGGAGTTTCGGTCAGCCCACTGCGGGTGTCTCCACTGGCAATGTCGTGCAGACGCTTGCCGATGGCAGTCGCCTGCTGCTGACCACCACCGTGATGCGCGACCGCAATGATCGTGGTGATGGCTTGAAGATCGAGCCCGACCAGCGTATCGAGGGTGATGCCGCCACTTTGGCCGCTGCCGAAGCCTGGCTGCTGGCCCAACCCGCCTGCCAGGGCCGCTGATCCATGATCCTGATCGGCCAGCAGGAGCGGGTGGTGGTGGTCGGCCCAACCGAAGCCCACCATTGCCTGCGCTGCCAGACGGAAACCGAGTTCGCCCCGCAACTGCGCTACAAAATGGCGCGCATCGACCTGCTGTTTGGCCTCACCTACCAGCGCCGCTACGAGCTGGCCTGCACCCGGTGCGGGCACGGCTGGGTGCTGGATACCGAGACCATGGACCAGCAGCTGGGCGGGGTGCCGATCCCGTGGCGGCACCGCTTCGGCCTGCCGTTGATGCTGGTGGTGGTGGGGCTGGCGGTGGCCGGATGGATGTGGCGGAACCTGTACTCCTCCTAGGGAGAGGGCGGGCCGACACAGCCTCAGCAGGCCGTTCCAGCGGGCGCCAGCCTCCGGTGGGGCCAAGCCATCAGGCTGGCCTAGCCCATGCGCATCGCTGTTCGGGTCTGCTCTTGGGTTTGCTCTTGCTGAGCGACCTGCTGTGCCTGCGAAATCTGCTCGACCTTGGCGAGCGACTGATCTACGGGTGTATTGACCGCCTCGCTGACCGCAATCGATGCCCTCAGGTGTGCCGGATTGTCGAACGCTCCCTGCACGACGAACATGCGAGGTCCTGATCCATCGCTGGGAGGGTTGCCCAAGACAACATGATCGACGCGTTCCAGGCCGCTGCGCTTGGCCGTTGCAAGCAGGCCGGCCGTCACGCGCTCACTGGTTTCATCGAAGCCGCGCCCGTGCCTGGCATCCACGGCCGATACACCGTCGCGAATCTGCCGGTAGAGCGCATGGTCGGGGTGGCCTTCCTTTCGGGGATCCAGGCCTGCCTTGTCCAAGGTTGATTCTATGCTCTCCTGCAATGGGCTCTTGGGAGCGAAGCCTGGGTTGCTCAGAGAGGGCGAGCCCTTTTCGGTTGCCTCTTGGACCGGACGCTCCCCAGCCTTCAATGCACTTTCTGCGTGCTGCACGGCTTCGGCTTCGCGACGGGCGTACGCTCCGGCTTCCCCGGTGCCGCGAAGGTAATTGACCCCGTCGCGCAGGAGTCCAGGGCCACCGCCGACAAGTACGGTCGCCCCCAGGCGCAACTGGTGGATGTCTTTGCGATACTCCGCTATCCGGCGTAGGTCCTCGGCATCAGTGATCCGCGCCCCGGGGTCGTCCAGTACGGACTGCACTGGGCCCTTGTCGGTCATACGGTCAATGAAGTGAACCATTCGATGGGAATCACCCAACTGGACCGCAACCGCAGCGGACATGACATGGCCGCTTTTCATCCCAAGCGATACGAGCGAGGCGATGCGCTGGCCCTGCTCGGCATCGCGCAAGACTCCCAGTTCCTTGGGGAGCGCGTACATCTCAACCTTGCCGTAATGAGGGCCGGCCGCACTAACGAGGTCGCCCGCCATCACATGGTTGGTGAAGGGCGCCGCATTGGCCGGCTGGCCTTCAGGCAGGCGATACGCCAGCCCCGCAGCGCCGTAGGGATTGAAGGCGTCGCCAGGAAGATTGTAGTGGTAGGCAGTGATCTGCGCGAGTGCGCCGCCTAGGGAATGTCCAGTGACGTACACCGGACCATATCCGTTTTCCTCAGCTTGCTTGATTGCCTGCTTGGTCAGTACGAGGGCATCATCAATCTGTGCGTTGACTCTGGCGCTGACCATCGCTGCGTCGACGCCGCCATCAAGTATGGCCTGGCGATCAAACTCGGTGCCTCGGTGGGCGATGATGATCTCGTTGGTCTTGATGTTCCGGTACACAACGCCTTGATAGCCGCTGACTGCGTCACGTCGCCCAAGAACTTCGAAGTCTTCACCATCAACGCGCAGCGATTCCTTATCGCCTGGAGCTGGATGTGACGGTGGGGAGTAGGCTGCATTGGCTAGGGCTGCATTGGTTAGAGGTCTCATGGGACGATTCCTTTCGAAGGAGACGATATCTCTATGGCAAAGTACTTCTGCTTCTCGATATCAGACAATCTGTTGTAGCTATACTGGGACTGCGTTCGCACCCACCCAGGCGTCGAACTCTTTGTTTGCAGGGTCATTTGACTGTCTGCGTACGAAACCGACGTGAGTAGGTTCTTCAGTTCGAGATGGTGGACGGCAACTGATATGAAGCCTTCGCGTCCCTCGGAAATGACTGGGAATGAAGCTCGAATGATGCTGGGTTTCCATTCGCATGGCCCGCGCCCGTAATAGTCAGCGACTGCCATGCCGTCCTCGAACACGGTGCTGCTGAACTCGGTTGCACTGACGCGTTGTACTGGGAACTCTACTGAGTGCCGTTGGGGGGCGTACTGCACACCCTCGTAGTTGTTGATCGGTGGGAGGCAGAGCGGGTCTATCTCGTAGGAGACGAAAACCTTCGGGAGGGTGAGCTCCACAGGCGCATCGTGGACCCGGATCACAATCGGTAGCGCATCCTTGGGTGCAGGATTCTCGCGATAGACCGGGTATGAGCGTTCCTTGTTGCATCCGGAAACGGCCAGTGTGATCAAGGCGATCAACGCCACGTGAGTGAGGGAGGGGGAGGGTTTCAGCATGAGCGGTCCATGTCGCTGATTGAAGTAGGCGCCTCTTCAGGGTTACTACGGGGCACGGTTCTCTGCGCGTGAGGATACTGGCAGGATTGCCCTGATCCTTGATCGGCTGGACAGGAGGGATGGCCGAGGAAGACGGCGCGATGTACCGCGTTAAGGGGCACATGCGACAGGTTGTGCCGCTCGTGCTGCCAGCTTCCTTGGCGTCCATCCATGCATGCCTGTGGCGCGAGGCCTTGCGAGGTAGCGTTCATCGGCGTTCCATTGCTCTACGTCATACGACTATACGACCCGCTCCAGCCGTGCTCAAAGCTCTTGGTCATGCCAGTCTCAACGTCCTTCCAGGATTGAGTGGAGCGGCGCCGGCACACGGTCACAAGCGAATTGGACACATTGACGATTTCGTCAGACTGTCGAAGCAGGCCTTAACAATTCCCCCGTCGAGCGGTTCAGGTGGGGTAGCAGGGTTCTAGCATCTGCGGCCGGCCGTATCCTGCCCGCCATGCTTTCCTCCCAAAGCTATCAAGACTTCCGCACGGCCCCGAATTCCTATGGCGGGGCCCAGGCCGGTGAGCGCTGGGCGCTTTGGTACATCGGCCGCTGAAGCCCCGCGCGCCCCTGCCGACACGCTGCCGTGCCTCACCCCCGGCCTGCTAAAGTTGCAGCCTGCAACCACGTACCGGAACCGACCATGGACCACGACACCCCGTTCGAACCCCTCAACGACCTCGAGGTGCGCCTGCTGCAGGCCCAGGACGGCACGCTGACCGCATCGCAGTTCCTCGATGGCCTGCTGACCTCGACGGCGTTCGTGCTGCTGGACAAGGCCATCGGCGAAGACGGTGCCTGGGACGAGAGCATCTCGCCGCTGGTGCTGACCAGCGAGAGCGGCGAGCCGATGTTCGCGGTGTTCACCGCGCCCGAGCGCGCGGGCCTGTGGCACGAGCAGCTGCCGCAGTTCGCGCATGCCATGCCGATCGCGGTGCACGCGCTGCTGGCCGGGATCGGCGACGGCGTCGGCCTGGTGCTGAACCCCGGCCTGGACGTGGGCATGGAGATGATTCCCGATGCCGTGGCCCAGCTGAAGCAGCGGGCGGCGGCGATCACCCGCGGGATGGCGCATTGAAGCCAGCGATATAGGGTTGCCGGCCAGCGGCCGGCACTACCCATGGGAGTCGGTGCGCGGCCGCCACGGAGGTTGCGGATCAGCGGGCGGCGGCGATGGCTTTTACGCGCGCCTTGGCCAACGCTTCACCGATGGCCGGGCCCTTCAAATGGGTGGTATCCAGGTCCCGCGCCTGTACTGACAGTGCCGCCTGGTGCAGGCGCTTGAGCGTTTCGCCCTGCGGGTAGTCGGCGTCCTCGAAGCCGAGCCGGCCGCGTTTGTCGGCCTCGCAGCACAGTGCGATGCGGGCCACGCGCTCCGGCCGGCGCAGCGCATCACAGCGGCCCAGTAGTTCCAACACGGTGGCATCGCGGAGTTCGTCGATGCGGTGCACGTTCAAGTGCTCCCGGCAGACCGCTTCGGCCAGCTGCTGGTGCTCGGCGGGAATCTTCAACCGCGCGCACAGTGCCTTCAGGGGTTTGATGCCGCGCTGTTCGTGCATGATGTGGCGCGGCCACTCCTCCGGCGGAGTCAGGCCCTTGCCGAGATCGTGGGTAAGCGCGGCAAAGCCGACCAGGTCATCGCCGGGGGCCAGCTTCGCCGCCATGTCGCTGACCATTTCCTGGTGGATGCCGGTATCGACTTCCGGGTGGAATTCGGCACGCTGCGGCACGCCATACAGCGCTTCCAGCTCGGGCAGGATAGGGCCCAGTGCATGTGCATCGTGCAGCGTGCGCAGGAAGGCGGAGGGCCGCTCACTGACCAGCGCCTTGCGCAGTTCCTGCCACACTCGCTCCGGCACCAGTGCATCCAGTTCGCCACTGGCGGCGATCTCGCGCATCAGCGCCATGGTCTCTTCGGCGACGGTAAAGCCCAGCGGCGCGAAGCGCGCCATGAAGCGCGCCGCGCGCAGCACGCGCAACGGATCTTCCACGAACGCAGGGCCGACATGGCGCAGCACGCGCTGCTCGATATCACGCACGCCACCGTAAGGATCGACCAGCGCCCCGCTGTCTTCGTCGCAGGCAATCGCATTGATGGTGAAGTCGCGGCGCTGCAGGTCTTCTTCCAGCGTCACTCCCGGGTCGGCATCGACCACAAAGCCGCGATAGCCGCGGCCGGATTTGCGCTCGGTGCGCGCCAGTGCGTACTCCTCACCGGTCTTTGGATGCAGGAATACCGGGAAATCGCGGCCGACCGCGGTGTAGCCCTGCGCTTCCATCTGCGCGGGCGTGGCGCCAACCACCACCCAGTCATGGTCGCCGGCGGGGCGCTGCAGCAGGCGGTCGCGTACGGCGCCGCCGACAAGATAGATCTTCATGGCTGGAATCATCGCATGCCCGGCGCAGATGCACCGGTAGTGCCGGCCGCTGGCCGGCAACGGCAGTCACACCGAAGCTGCCGGCCAGCGGCCGGCACTACCGCAGTGCGATCAATCCCCGCCCTGGTCGGCGTTGGCGGCGCAGCTGAAGCTCTTGCGCTTGTCCACCAGGCGGCCCATCAGGCGGTCGCTCAGCGGCAGCGCATCGCCGTTGAGGCGCCAGTCGTAGATCACGCTGAAGGCCAGCACGCGGGCGACGTACTCGCGGGTTTCCTTGTAGCTGATGGTCTCGATCCACAGGTCCGGATCAAAGCCCGGGCGCTGGCCCTGCCAGCGCGCGGTCGGGGTCGGGCCGGCGTTGTACGCGGCGATGGTCACGTACGGCAGGCCGTCGTACTTGTTCATCAGCTGGCGCAGGTAGGCGGTGCCGATGGCGATGTTGGTGTCCGGGTCGTAGAGGCTGTCGGCGCCGCCGTAGCCGGTCAGGCCGATCGACTTGGCCACGCCGGCACCGGTGGCCGGCAGCACCTGCATCAGGCCCATGGCGTTTGCAGGCGAGCGCGCACGCGGGGTGAAAGTGCTCTCGGCGCGGATTTCCGCCGCCACCCAGGCCGGGTCGATTGCATTGCGTGCTGATTCACGGCGGATGGTGGCGTCGTGGTGCAGCGGGAAGCGCAGGTCGTACAGGCGCTGCTCCTGCGGTTGCTTGCCCAGTGCGAACACGGCGCGGTCGAACCAGCCGTTGTCCTGCGCCACGCGCACGGCGAGGCGGCGCTGGGTGTCATCGAAGCGCGACAGCGCGCTGTTCCATTCGGCCACGGCCCAGCCGGTGCGGTCGATCTGGTACAGCGCCATCGCGCGCTGGATGGCCGGGTCACGCGCGATCACCTCCTGTGCCTGCGCGCTGTCATTCGGCTTCCAGGGGCACAGGGTATAGCCCTGCTGCAGCTTGTCGGCAGCCAGGAAGCCGTGGAAGGTCGGTGCGCGCGCGGCCTCGCGGAACAGCGGCTGCGCCTGCTGGGACTGGCCGGTCTTCTCCAGCATGCGGCCTTCGAAGTAGCGCCAGCGCGGGTCGCTGCGCTGCTTGCTGGCCATCTTGCGGATCGCGGTCAGTGCCGCCGGCCAGTCACCGCGCGACATCGCCTCGCGCACGCGCCATTCATGCAGGCGTTCGTCATACGCCGATTCAGGCACTGCGTTGAGGCGGCGTGCCGAATCGGGCAGGTAGGAAGCCACCGTCCACAGCGCGATCTGGTACAGCACCTGGCCCTGCTGCTCGGCACTCAGGCCGAGCGCCTGGGCGTACTGCGGCAACTGCTGTTCGGTGGCGGCCGGGTCGGCCTTGGCCAGCTTGGCCAGGCCGTCGGTGGCGATGCGCCGGCTGCGCTCGTTGCGCGGCCAGTTCAATGCGCTGGCATTGGGCTTGTCGACGAAGGCGGCGTAGCTGTTGGCCTGCGCCAGGTCCGCGGCGGGCAGGCCGCGTGCGGCGCTGCGCATCACGGCCGGCTGCTGTGCGTCGGCGGCGGCATCGATACGCTCCCAGCGCAGGGCGTCGCTCAGGCCGCCTTGTGCCTGCAGCACGGCGAATACCGCGTCGCAGCCGTCCGGCAGCGACTTGCCGTTCTTGCGCCACAGGTCCTGTGCCTCGCTGATCCACTGCGGATCGACCTTGCCCGTCACCTGGCGCGCGGTCAGCTGCGCACAGCGCAGCCCGACGTTGTCGGTGGGCGCCCAGTTGGCGAGCAGGGTGGGCCAGTCCTGGCGGCGTGCGACCGAGGGCAACCACACGCTGCGGAACGTGTTGGCCACGGCCTGGCCGTCATAGCGCTTGAGGAAGGCCTGCGCCTGCGCGGTATCGACGGTGTCGATGTTGCGGCGCAGGTTGGCGTACTCAAGCCAGCCGTAAGCCGGATGGCGACTGAGTGCGGCGGCCTGGCCGGGATCGAACTGGCCGCGTTCGGCGGCAGCGATCGCGGCCTTCAGCTGCGCGTTCTGGGCGTCGAGGGACTGGGCATTGGCGCAGCCGATCAGCAGCGTGGTGGCCAAGGGCAGCAGGGACAGGGCGGTCGAAGAGCGTCGGGTCATGGCGCCCAGCATAGCGGGGGCTGGCTGAATTCAGTTTCGCATCGTGTGCACGCCGCCGATGGGATGGGCAGACGATCGATCCTGCGGGGACGGTGTGCATGCGGGGGGCGGCAGAAGCGACACACCTGTCGCGGATCTCAATTGTGCGATGATTCAGGCACAGCGCGGCCTGCCCGACGTGGGCCGCTGTTCCGCGAAGGAGCGTGGTATGCGCTATGCGTCCGTGCACGCCCGTGCGCTGATGTCCGGGATCAATCTGGCGCCGCTGGTAGATGTGCTGCTGGTATTGCTGGCGCTGGTGGTCACCACCTTGCCGATGGCACAGACGACGGCGGTGCGCACGTTCCAACAGGGCACTGTATGCCCGCCGGGGCCCGGGCACACGCCGCCGGCATCGATCGCGCTGCATCTCGACGCGGCCGGTGGCGTCTACTGGAATGACCGGCCCTTGGACGACCCGTCACTGCAGCACGCCCTCGCCCAGCTCCAGCAGTTGCCGCCGGCGCTCCAGCCCTCGCTGCACCTGACCACCGCCGACAGCACCGACTACGGCGACATGGCCCGGGTGCTGTTCGCCATCGAGGGGCGTGGCCTTCGCGTCACAGCGCAGGGCTACTAGCATCGGCACTCGCAAGAGCGCTTGATGAGGGCTGGGAAAACTCCGCGTGTGCTGTCGTGTCCGGCATCAAGCCGTCCGCCTCGAACAGTACCGTCCGGTATTTAACGGCACGCATCTGACGCAATCGGCTGCCAACTGCGTCAATTCCGCGTGAAATAGTGTCGATCATCACGCCGTGGTTTTTACCGTTTGTTTACAAAGGAGACGCTGCCGCCACGCAGGGGGGAGCGCGGCAGTCCAAGTCCCGACATTCCTTTGGAGAGAGAGCGAATGAAGTACCTGCACCACCGCCCTTTGGCGGTTGCCGTTGCGCTGTGCGTGACGGCCCTGGCACCGTTGGGTGCCGCTGCGCAATCCACCACCAACCTCGATGCGGTGGAAGTCACCGGTACCCGTATCAAGCGCGCTGAAGTCGAAGGCCAGGTGCCGATCCAGACATTGACGCGCGGTGACATCGAACGCACCGGCCTGACCTCGATCGGCGAAGTGCTGCAGCAGCTCACCGGTTCCGGTTCGGCGCTCAACGCCAAGTTCAACTCGTCCGGCAACTTCGGTTTCCCGCCCGATGGCAGTGGCGTGGGTGCCGGCTCGGCGCAGGTCGATCTGCGCCACCTGGGGGCCAAGCGCGTGCTGGTGCTGGTCGATGGCATCCGCTGGGTCAATGAGTCGTCCGCCTCCGGCGTCGGCTCGGCTACCGATCTCAATACCATTCCGCTGGCCATCGTCGAGCGCATCGAGGTGCTGGAAGATGGAGCGTCGTCGCTGTACGGCTCCGATGCCATTGCCGGCGTGGTCAACATCATCACCCGCCGTGACTTCGATGGTGGGCAGGTGACGCTGAACTACGGCGAGTACAGCAAGGGCGACGGCACGCAGAAGGGCGTGGACCTGGCCTGGGGCAAGAGTGGCGACCGCTTCAGCCTGTTCCTGGGCGCCAGCTGGACCAAGCAGGATCCGGTATTCGCCAAGGACCGCGAGCAGTCGCGCTTCCCGATTCCCGGCACCGGCCTGGCGTTCGGCAGCGGTGGCATTCCGCAGGGCCGTTTCATGTTCACCGACCCGAACACCGGTGCGGTGCAGAACATCGTGCCCAATACCGGCGTGAGCAATCCGCGCTACGACGGCAGCGCCGGCTGCAGCCGCACGGATGACTACCACTGCTTCACCACCGCCGACCGCTTCAACTTCGCCGAATACAACATGGTGCTGACGCCGTCGGAGCGCAAAGGCCTGTTCGGTCAGTTCCGCTTCGACATCACCGACAACGTGCAGTGGTACGTCAAGGCACTGGGCAACCGTCGTGAGTCGACCAACCAGGCCGGCCCGGAGCCGCTGTTCTTCGGCCCCGATGGCGCCACCGGCAATCCGCTGGCCGACAACATCGTGGTCTCGCGCCTGAACCCGTACAACCCGTTCGGCTTCGATCTGGTTTCCGGCGACAACATGAGCCTGATCGGTCGTCGCCCGGTGGAAGGCGGTGCGCGCGTGTTCAAGCAGAAAGTGGACACCACCTACTTCGCCACCGGCCTGGTCGGTGACTTCCATGCCGCCGACCGCAGCTGGTACTGGGACGTCAACGGCATGTACAGCAAGAACAAGGCCGAACAGACCAACTACGGCAGCTATGACATCTACAAGGTGAACATGGCGCTGGGCGATCCGTCCGTCTGTGCGGCCACGCCGGGCTGCGTGCCGCTGAACATCTTCGGCGGCGTCGGTTCGATCACCCCGGACATGCTGAAGTGGATCCAGCCGGTGGTGCGCGACCGCAGCCAGAACGAACTGAGCCTGTTCACCGCCAACCTGTCCAGCGAGCTGTTCTCGCTGCCGGCCGGTCCGGTATCGTTCGCCACCGGCTTCGAGTACCGCAAGTACAAGGGCTCCTACCAGCCCGATCCGCTGACGGTGATCGGCCACTACAACGGCGTGCCGTCGCAGCCGACCTCCGGTTCCTACGACGTCAACGAGGCCTACCTGGAGTTGAGCGTGCCGATCTTCGCCGATTCCTCGTTCGGCAAGAAACTGGACCTGAGCCTGGCCGGCCGCTATTCGGACTACTCCACCTTCGGTGGCGAGTTCACGCCCAAGTACGGCCTGCGCTGGCAGGTGACCGATGACTTCGTGCTGCGCACCACCTACGCCGAGGGCTTCCGCGCACCGTCGATCGGTGAACTGTACGGCTCGGCGGCGCGTGCCGACCTGCAGCTGTTCGACCCGTGCTCGGTGGGTCTGGGCGGCACGCCGCCGCGTGGCAGCGCCGCCAACTGTGCCGCGCTGGGCGTGCCGGCCGGCTTCCAGCAGGCCAACTCGCAGATTTCGGTGACCACCGGCGGCAACCGCGAACTGGAGCCGGAACGCTCGCGCAGCTTCAGCGCCGGCTTCGTGTGGAGCCCGTGGTTCGGCAACAATGCGTCGTGGTCGGAGCGCTTCGACGTGGAGGTGACCTTCTACCGCCATGCCATCGATGGTGCGATCCAGGCGATCAACGCGCAGACCCAGCTGGACCTGTGCGTGGATACGCTGGACCCGGTCTACTGCGATGGCATCACCCGTGCCAGCACCGGTGCGGTCAGCAGCTTCAACAACCGCCTGACCAACCTGGGTTCGATCAAGACCGACGGCTGGGACGTGGATCTGTTCTGGACCCTGCCGCAGACCTCCATCGGCCAGTTCAAGCTGGCGTGGAAGAACACCTTCGTCGGCCGTTACGAGGCCACCGGCGCGGCCGGGCAGAAGCAGCCGCAGAAGCCGGGCGTGGAAGTGGCCGACAGCTCGATTCCGGAGTGGACCAGCAATGCCAGCATCGGCTGGACGATGGACCGCTGGAGCGCCAACTGGACGGTGCGGCACATCTCCGAGCTGACCGAGAACTGTGGCGATGCCGCGGCTTTCCCGGTGTGCAGCAACCAGGCAGCGGGCACCAACACGCTGTCGGCCACCACCTTCCACGACATGCAGGTGGGCTACAAGATCGACTGGATGAAGGGGTTGCAGCTGACCGCCGGCCTGAACAACGTGTTCGACAAGGATCCGCCGATCTGCCTGTCGTGCTCGTTGAACGGCTACGACGCTTCGACCTACGACATCCCGCGTGGCCGCTACTGGTACCTGCGCGCGGATCTGCGGTTCTGATGTGGGAGCGGTGCCGGGCATGTCCCGGCACCGGTCATCAGGGATCAATCCGGAATGTCCTGTTCCGGGGCGTCCTGCTCAAGGGCCGCGCGGCGGAAGGCTGTGCGCGCCCAACCCAGCCCGGCCACGATCATCATCGGCCCAGCCGCGAAGGCGGGCAGTGACGGGATGCGGAACTGCGATTGGTGCTCGATCAGCAGGTTGTAAAGGATCCAGACAACCAACAGCAGGCCGATGACCGCACACAACAGCCCGAACAGCACCTGCGGAACGCCCATTGCCAGGCCGAGCGCTCGCTCGGTACGGGTGGGGCTGGGGATGGCACGCAGTTCACGGCCCAGATCGAACCAGGACAGGATGGCGGCGGGCAGGCCGATCAGCAGAAGCAGGATGAAGTAGCCGTTGCCGGTGCCGATCATCAGCGGTAGCGACGAGAACAGGGCCATGAGCGAGACACCGAGTTTCGTGCGGGTGCGCATGGCCGGTCGTCCTTGAAGGGGGAGGCGCAAGGTGCCCGTATGGCACGGGTCGAAGCTGCAGGCCACCGTGTCCGCGACGCTACACCTGCCGGGGCGCCGCTGCAACGAGGGCGCTGAGCGCCCCCGTTGTAGAGTCGAGCCGTGCTCGACTGCCCTCTGTGACCGAGTCGGGCATGGCTCGACTCCACAGAAGCCGGTTACATCAGAACGACCAGGTGAACGTCAGCGAGCCGTTGCGGCCATCGCCATACGCACCGTAGCCGTTGATCTGCGACAGGTACTTCTTGGCCAGCAGGTTGTTGAGGTTGGCCTGCACGCTGAACTCCGGCGAGATGCGGTAGCGCACGAAGGCGCTGACCAGTGCATAGCCACTCTGCTCGATGCGGCCGTAGGCAGGCACCGCGTAGTAGATGCGGTTCTGCCAGTTGGCACCGCCACCGACGGTCAGTTCCTGCAGCGACTGCGGGGTGTAGCTGGTGAACAGCTTCAGGGCGGTCTGCGGCAGGTTGGTGTTGATGTCGGCGTCGTTGATGTCCTTGGCCACGTAGCGCGAGGCGCCGAAGGTGGCATTCCAGCCCGGTGCCAGTTCACCGTTCACCTCGAACTCGAAGCCACGGCTGACGGTGCCGCGTGCGGCGATCGAGGCGAACTCACCCGGGCGGCCGATGATCGGCTCGCTGGTGACCTGGGCGACGTTGTCCTGCTCGATGCGGAACACCGCCAGCGAGGCATTCAGGCGGTTGTCGAACCAAGCCCCCTTGACGCCGACCTCGTAGCTCTTGCCGTCGACCGGGTCGAGATAACGGTCGTTGCGGTCGCGGGCGGTCTGCGGCTGGAAGATCTCGGTGTAGCTGGCGTACGCGGAGTAGGTGTCGTTGATGTCATACACCAGGCCGGCGTACGGGGTGGTCACCTTGTGTTCGCGGTCGTCGTTCTCGCCTTCGCTCTTCCAGTCGGTGTAGCGGGCGCCGATGATCAGCTTCAACGGATCGGCCAGTGACAGGCGTGCGGCGGCGTAACCGGCCTTCTGGGTGATGGTGCCCTGGCTGGCCAGTGCCAGCGGGTTCCAGTTCGGCTCGCTGATGTTGCCGGTCCAGTGCAGGTAGCTGGTGAACGGGTCCCAGGTCTTGCCGGCGCCACCGACCTGGTAGTCGCCATAGTTGGCATAGTCGCGCTTGTTGTAGCTCAGTCCGGCCATGAACTGGTGCTCGCGGCCGAACAGCTGGAACGGACCGTCAACGTAGCCATCAACACCGGTGACCTTGCGCTCGGTGTTGTAGAAACCCGCGGAAGGCGAGATGCCCGTGCCGTTGGTTCTGTCGAAGTTCGATGCGCCCGTGGTCCAGTCGTTGTATGCCGGGTAGAACAGCTTGTCGTCGGCCTTGGTCTCATCGTGCGTGGCACCGACCTTGAACTTCCAGCCATTGCTGAAGGCGTGCTGCAGGGTGGCGAACGCGCGCTTGCTGGTGGTGTCCCAGTAGGTCCAGTTCGGGCTGGCGTTGAACGATTCGTCATAGCCGGTGCGCGAGCCATCGGAGTACAGCATCGGGAAGCCGCCCCAGGTCGCGCCGTTGGCGCGCTTCTGCTGGTAGTCGTAGCCCACGCTCAGCTGGGTGTCCGGGGTCAGGTCGGCGTCGATGACCGCATAGCCCAGCGTCTTGCGCTGGTTGTAGCGATCCATCTGGCCGTCGGTGTCCAGGTAGCTGCCAATCACGCGGCCGCGCACGGTGCCGCTGGCGTTCAGCGCACTGCCCACGTCCACCGTGGTGCGGGTGCGGCCCCAGCTACCGACGTTCACCGAGACGCTGCCGGTCAGTTCGGCGCTGTCGGCATGCTTGCGGATCAGGTTCACCGACGCGGACGGATTGCCGGCACCACTGAGCAGGCCGGTGGCACCACGCACCACTTCCACGCGGTCGTACAGCGCCAGGTCCAGGCCGGAATCACCGTAGCTCCAGTTCTGCACCATCTGCGTCGGCAGGCCATCGAACTGGTAGGCATCGATGTAGAAACCGCGCGCGTAGAACTCGGTGCGTTCGCTGTCGGACTGGGTGCTGGTCACGCCGGTGGTGTTGGCCAGCACGTCGATGATGTCGTCGAGGTTCTGATCTTCGATGCGCTGGTGGCTGATGATGCTGATCGACTGCGGGATCTCGCGCGGGGCCAGGTCGAAGCGGGTACCGGCCGAGGTGCGGCGCACCGAATAGCCTTCGGCGCGTTCACCCTTCACCACCACCTTGTCGAGGTTGGTCGGATCGGCGGCGGTTTCGGCGAAGGCGGCCGGGGCCACGGCGCAGAGAACGGCGAGCACGGCAACGGACAGCCGTTGTGGCTGCGGCGTACGGAAGACGGAACGGGTCATGGGGGTCCTGGACGAGCACGCGCGCCCGGCCGGCATCCAGAGGCGAGGCGCTACGGGTGGGAAACGGACGGGCAGGCCGTCCTGGCACCACCGAAAACGAAAGAAATGGTAATACGAACTATTCCTATTTACAAATCATGAGCGAATCGACCCGATGATCCGGGTGTGGGCTGGGTCAGCGCAGCAGCGGGAGTGGATCGCGCGCGCCGTCGGTGCCGTAGATGCCCCAGTGCAGGTGCGGCGGAGTGCCCTTGGCGTTGCCACTGTCGCCGACATGCCCGAGCAGATCGCCGGGCTGCACCACCTGGCCGCGTGCCAGGCCTTCGGCCCAGTCGTCCAGGTGGGCGTAGTAGTAGCGTTCGCGCGCCGGCCCGATCACCCAGACCTGGCGCCCGCCGAGCCCGCGTTCGCTGACATCCGCGATGACACCGGCCGTGGCGCTGCGCACCGGTGTGCCACGCCTGGCGAAGATGTCGATGCCGGCGTGGGAGCGGTCACGGCCGCGCGGAGCGCCGAACGTATCGGCGATCTGCCGGGGACGGACGCCCTCCACCGGCACCGGAAGTTCGGTGGCCGGCGGCATCCGCGAGAGTGCCCACAGCATCTTCGGCGCGGCCGCCCACGGGCTGTTCCATAGCGCCATCGCCGCAACGAGGGCAATGGCCAGCCACAGGCCGCGCAGCAACCAGCGGCGCAGGCGACGGGCGGGGGAGGGCGTTGTGCTCATGGTTTTCGATTGTAGAGTCGAGCCATGCTCGACTGCTGTTGCCTTGCGGCCCCAAAGCCGTCGAGCATGGCTCGACGCTACGGCACAGGCAGCAGCGGCACCTCGAAACTCCGCTTCAGCGTGCCCAGTGCCACCGATGTGCGGAAGCGTTCGATGTTGTCATCGCTGCCGAACAACCGCTCGGTGATCGCCTCGTATTCTTCCATCGACGCGGCCGAAAGCAGCAGCAGGAAATCGCCATCGCCGGTGATCGAGTAGCACTGCTGTACCGCAGGGTCGTCCTGCACGCGTCGCTTGAACGGCGCCACGCGTTCGCGCTGCTCGCTGACCACGCGCACCTCGACGATGATGGTCAGCGGCCGACCGATCCTGGCTGCGGCGACGACCGCCACGTTGGCGGCGATCACGCCACTGTCCTGCAGGCGCTTGATGCGGCGTTGCACGGCCGGCGTGGACAGGTGCACGGCCTCGGCGATTTCGCGCTGCGGCAGGGTGTTATTCCGCTGCAGGAGGTCGAGGATGGCGCGGTCGAAGCTGTCGAGCACGGGAGCGATGGCCATGGCGAGCAGAAGTTGCACGAACAGGCTGTCAATTGAGCCAAGTGCTCGGCGCCGGCGCAATAGACTTTGCGCATGCAGACCTCACGACTCGCGCCGATGTTGCCGGCGCTGGCGGTGCTCGGCTCGGTCACCTCGCTGGCCATCGGCACCTCCTACGCAAAACACCTGTTCCCGCTGATCGGTGCGCAGGGCACGAGCGCGCTGCGCGTGGGCTTTTCAGCGCTCTTGCTGCTGCTGTTCTGGCGGCCATGGCGCTGGAAGACCAGCCGCCCGGATGCCATCACCATCCTGCGCTACGGGCTCACCCTGGGCCTGATGAACCTGCTGTTCTACATGGCCCTGCGCACCATTCCCTTCGGCATCGCGGTGGCCATCGAGTTCACCGGGCCGCTGACGGTGGCGATGCTGTCATCACGACGTCCGATCGATTTCCTCTGGGTGGGCTGCGCGGCGGTGGGGCTGCTGTTGCTGCTGCCGATCGGTGGTGGCCCGGCGCTGGACCCGGCCGGTGTGCTGTACGCGATGGGCGCGGCGGCCTGCTGGGGCCTGTACATCGTGTTCGGCAAGCGTGCCGGTCATCTGCATGCTGGGCACTCGGTCTCGCTGGGGCTGCTGGCGGCGTCACTGGTGGTGGTGCCGGTGGGCGTGGTGCATGCCGGTGCCGCGCTGCTCGATCCGAAGATCCTCGCGGCGGGCCTGCTGGTGGCACTGGTGTCCAGCGCGATCCCGATGTCGCTGGAAATGATGGCGCTCAAGCGCCTGCCGAAGGAGACCTTTGGCATCCTGATCAGCATGGAGCCGGCGGTGGCCGCGCTGTGGGCGATGCTGTTGCTGCACGAGCACCTGCACGGGCTGCAGTGGCTGGCGATCGGCTGCACGGTGTTGGCCTCGGTGGGCAGCACGATGACCGCGCGGCGCCTGAAGGCACCCGTCACCGCCTGAAAAAAGGGGACGGAGGGGATTAAGTCGTTTATGCCCCGATTTAGGGGGCGCCGGGCGGCGCCCGGCGCAGAGCGTGCGGACCAACGGTCCGCACCTACCGTAACGGCGAGTCAGCGCAGGGCGTCGGCCGGGACGTCGATCTGCATCGCCAGGGCGAGGTGATCGGAGAACGCGGCCGGTACGGCTTCCACGGTGCGGGTCTGCAGACCGCTGCTGACCAGGATGTGGTCGATGGCGCGGTCCGGGCGCCAGCTGGGGAAGGTGGGCACGATGCAGCCCGGGGGCTGCAGCCGGGTCTTCTGGTACAGCACCTGCATTTCCGGGCGCTCGGCCAGGCAGTTGAAGTCGCCCATCAGTACTGCGTTGGGGTGGTCGGACAACAGCTCGGCGATGAAGCCCAGCTGCGACATCCGCGATCCCGCGCCCAGCGACAGATGCGCCACTGCCACCGCCAGGCCATCGGTGCCGTCGCCGAACTTGGCCAGCAGCACGCCGCGCCCGCCGATGCGGCCGGGCAGGGCGTGATCCTGCACTTCAACCGGTTCCAGCTTGCTCAACAGGCCGTTGGCGCTGGAGGCGACCCCACCCATGCGCCGGTTCGGCTGGTGGCTCCAGTAATTGAATCCGGCGCGCTGGGCCAAATAGTGGGTCTGGTTGGTGAAGCCCGAGCGCAGGCTGCCCGGGTCGGCCTCCTGCAGGCCGACGATGTCATGGTCGCGCGCCAAGGTGGCGATCGCGTCAAGGCTGCTGCGCTTGCGACCCGCCGGCAGCGCATGTGACCAGCTGCGGGTCACATAGTCGCTGTAGCGGCGGGTACTTGAGCCGGCCTGGATGTTGGCCGTCAGCAAGCGCAGGGTCCGTGTACGGGGGGAATTCACGGCCGGGAAACGCTTCTCTTGGATCAGTGAGCCTGGGCCGCACCGCGTTCGCGGGCGATCAGGTGGTCGGCGATGCGCAGCATGTCCGGGAAGCTCTTGCCCTTCACCAGGTACTTGCCGTTGACGATGATCGACGGGGTGCCGCTGATCTGGCTGCGCTGCGCGAACTGCTTGGCCGAGTTGGTCTTGGCATTCACTGCGAAGCTGCCCATGGTGGCGGCGAACTGCTTCGGATCCACGCCGTAGGCACCGTAGAATTTGGCGATGTCTTCCACCGAATCACGGCCGCGCTCGCCCTTCAGGGTCTTCTGCGAGTGGATGGCGGCGTACAGCGCTTCGTGGGTCTTCTCCTGCACGCCCAGGGTCTGCGCGGCGTAGAAGGCACGGGCGTAGTCATCCCAGGTGCCGCCGAACATGGCCGGCACGTAGACGAAGTTCACGTCGCTCGGAAGGCCGGCCTTCCACGGGCCTACCAGCGGCTGGAATGCGGCGCAGGCCGGGCAGACGTAGCCGAAGATCTCGGTCACTTCGATCTTGCCGGTGGCCGGCTGGAACGGCTGGCCGTTCGGGATCACCTGGTAGTCGGCACCTTCCACCGGGGCCGGGCCGGTCAGTGCGGCGGTGGTCGGGGCCGGTGCGGTGGCCGGAGCCGCTTCGGCCGGGGCCTTCTCGCCTTCAGCGGCAGCCGGCGCGGCGCCTTCGCTGCCCGCCGCCGGCGCAGCAGCCGGTTCGGTGGTGGCTGCCGGGGCTACAGCCGGTTCGGCCGGGGCCGCGGTGGTGTTGGTGCTGCCGTCATCAGCCTTGCAGGCAGCCAGGATCGGCAGCAGCGCTGCGAGGGCGAGGGCGTAACGGATCTTCATGGAAACGTCTCCAGCATCTGGAATGGTGGGGCCGGCGCCAGGCGCCGGCCAGAGGGAAATGATGACATGCGGCGGCGACAGCGCCGTGTCGGTGGTGGGTGTTGGTTCAGCGGCCGCGGGCAGCGCGGGCCTTGGCGATCAGCGCCGAGGCGATGCGCAGCTGGTCGTCGAAGCTGTTGCCACGCACCAGGTACTGGCCGTTGATGATCAGCGCCGGGGTCCCCGGGATCCTGGTGCGCTGGGCGAACGCGCGCGCGGCATCGACCTTCTTCTGTACGGCGTCGCCGCGCAGGGCCTGCAGGTAACGGTCCGGGGTCACGCCATACGCCTTGTAGAAGGTGGCGAGCTCATCGGCCGAGACGTTCTGCATCGGCAGCGATCCCTGCTCGTGCAGGGCCTTGAACACGGCAGCGTGGCTGCGCTTGGCCACGCCGACCTCGTCGGCGGCGTAGTAGGCAAGTGCCCAGGCATCCCAGGCGCCACCGAAGGCAGCCGGGACCGGGGTGAAGCGCACGTCGGCCGGCAGCTTGGCCGCCCAGGCTTCCAGCTGCGGTTCGAAGTGGGCGCAATGCGGGCAGGTGTAGCCGAAGACCTCGACCACCTCGATCTTGCCGGCCAGCGGCTGGAACGGGCCCGGCTGGGCGATGCGCTCGTAGTCTTTGCCCTCGACCAGCGGGGCATTGGCGGGGGTAGCGGCGCAGGCTGCCAGCGGCAGCAGCACCAGCACGGACAACAGCAGGCGGGAAATCAACCTCATCGACACGCATCTCCGTTGAAAAAAGCAACGCCGGCGCGGTCGCCGGCGTGAAGGAAACATACCGCAGGCGCGGGCCGTGGTGGCGGCCCGGGCCGACCAGTGGTGGTCAGGGGGCGGCAGCCGGTTGCGCCGACGGGGGGGCAGTGGCCACATCGTCGGCCTTGTTGTGCAGGCCCTGCAGGTAGCTCGACAGCGCCTGCACCTCCTGCTCGCTCAGCTTCTGCGCGACTGTCGCCATGATCTGGAAGTGGGCCTTGTCGGTCTCGTTGGTCTGGCCGGCCTGGTATTCCTGCAGGCGGCGCGCGACATAGCTGGCGTGCTGACCACCGATGTGCGGATAGGCCGGACCCGGATTACCGGCACCGCTGGGGCCGTGGCACGCCATGCAGGCCGGCAGGCCGCGCTTGGCGTCGCCGCCACGGTACAGCTGCTGGCCGATCTCGTAGAACTTCATGCCCTTGTACGGGCCGTCGGTGACTGCCGTGTCATCGGCGATGCCGGCGGTGGCCTTCTGCGTGGCGAAGAACGCGCCGATGTCGCGCATGTCCTGCGGGGTGAGATTCTGCACGAACGGCACCATCGCCACCGCCGCACCGGAGCTGCGCTGCCCATTGGCGATCAGGGCCATCTGCTGGGCGACGTAGCGTTCGCTCTGGCCGGCGATGGACGGGTACATCTCCACCGTGGAATTGCCGTCGGCGCCATGGCAGGCCGCGCAGGCCGAGGCCTTGGTCTGGCCGGCCTTGGCATCGCCCCAGTGGGTCTTGCTGAAATCCACCTCCAGCGAGGCGGTGTTGATCGGCCCGTTGTCGGGCAGCGGGGTCAACGTGGTCTGCGCGAACGCAGCAGCGGCAACGACTACAGCAGTGGCAAGGGCGGATACGGCAAGAACGCGAGCGTGGCGCATGCTGAAGCTCCGTATGGACCGGGCCGGGCGGTGGCCGCCGGCATCGCCCGGATTATCAACGCCGTTTCCGCGCACGGTCAACGCAGCAGTGCAGCAAAATGCCCGCAGAGGCCGCCGGCACGGGCGCGCGGCGCCGCAACATGCGATCCTAGGCACATGTCATTGCTCATCGAACGCGCCCGTTACCACCTTTCGGCCCACAACGTGCGGCAGCTGCCGCCCGACGAAGGGGCCGAAGTGGCCTTCGCCGGCCGCTCCAACGCCGGCAAGTCCAGTGCGCTCAACGCGCTGACCCGCCAGAACGCCCTGGCCCGTGTCTCCAAGACCCCTGGCCGTACCCAGCAGCTGGTGTTCTTCCAGGTCACCCCGGAAGCACATCTGGTCGACCTGCCAGGTTATGGCTATGCAAAGGTGCCGCTGGACCTGCAGGCGCACTGGCAGGCCTTCATCGACAAGTATTTCCGCACCCGCGAAGCCCTGAAGGGGCTGGTGGTGGTGATGGACATCCGCCATCCGCTGAAGGACTACGACCGGCAGATGCTGTCCTACGCCGTGCAGCGCGGCCTGCCGGCGCACGCCCTCCTGACCAAGGCCGACAAGCTCAGCCGCAGCCAGCAGATGCAGTCCCTGCAGAAGGTGCGCAAGGAACTGCAATCGGCCTACGGCGACAGCGTCAGCGTGCAGGTGTTCTCCGGCGAAGACCGTACCGGCGTGGACGAAGCCCGCGGCGTGATCGGCGGCTGGCTGGGGCTGGAATAAGGCATTTCCGGTCGCCCGGCTGGCAGCCGGGCGCTACCCGATCGGTGGGTGCCGACCTTGGTCGGCACACCCTCACAACGGCGAATACTCCGCCGGCACCCACGCATAGGCCTTACCCTCGCCACGCACATGGCCCAGGCCGGGGAACGGCAGGTGCGCACCGGCCACCCACCAGCCGTTGGCGGTGGCCTGCTGCAACAGCGCCCGCCGGCTGGCGATGGCCGCCTTGCGGTCCGAATCCGCCTCGAATGCCGCTTCCGGATGCGCGAACTGCACCGCGTGGAAGTGCAGCACATCGCCCCACACCAGCAGTGACTGGCCCTGGCTGTCGAACCGGTAGGAGACATGGCCGGGGGTATGGCCATGGGTGTCCATCGCCACCGCGCCGCCGGGCAGGGCGTCGCCGGGGCTGAAGGTGCGCAGGTGGCCGCTGGCCTGGTATGGCGCGACCGCATTGCGTGCCAGCGGGAAGGCGAAGCGCACGCCCTTTGGCGCGGTGCCCTCGCTGGCCGGGTTGAGCCAGTAATCGGCATCGGCCTTGGACAGCCACACCGTGGCATTGGGATAGGCCGGCTTGCCCTGCGCGTCGAGTACGCCGCACAGGTGGTCCGGATGGGCGTGGGTCAGCAGCACCTCATCTACCTCGGCCGGGTCCACGCCGGAGGCGCGCAGATTGCCCAGCACCTGGCCCAGGCCGGGGCCAAAGCACTGCGCGGTGCCGGTGTCGACCAGGGTCAGGTGGTTGCCCTGGCGGATCAGGAACGCATTGATCGCGGTCTGCAGGCCCTTCTTGTCTTCCGGCACGTAACGGCCTTCCAGCAGGCGGCTGACCAGCGTCGGCGGCACGTCCACCACTTCCTGCCGGCCGAGCGCGACCACGCCGTCGAACAGGGCGGTGACCTGCAGCGCACCGATGCGCTGGTGATAGACACCAGGCACCTGCTGGGTGGGGGCGGGCGAAGTGGCCTCGGCCAGCGCGACCAGCGGCAGGGACGACAGGGCCAGCAGCAGGGCGCCGCGCAGCGGCAGGGGACGCAGGGTCATGGCGGTTCTCGGTGGATGACGGGCGGTTCCGTTGTGCCCAGAGTGCCGTGGCCGGCGTGTGCGCGGCGCTCAAACCACTGCGCGGAATGCTCAGGGAAGGGGTGTTGTCTGCAGGGCTGCGCCCTGAACCCGCTACGAGCCAGGGCAACGGCCGAAGCAACAGCAACAGCGACAGCGGGCTATCCGTGGGATGGCGGGGCGGGTCCGGTTGCGGGAGACGCCGTAGACCCGTCCATGGGGGCTTGGCCGCGGCATCCATGCCGCGGACACTCCCGCAACCGGACCCACCCCGCCTTCGACAGTTTTCCGCGATCTGTCAGCTCGTGGGGTCAGATCCGTTTTCCGCAGGAAAACGGATCTGACCCCAGAGTTTCATTCGATATCTGACAGATGTGTCGACCAAGGTCGACACCTACCAACAGTCGCGAAGATCTGTCAGAGGTGGGGCGGTGTGGGTGGGCAGGACCGTTGGCGCCATGGATGGCGCCATCGAGCCCCCATGGATGGGTTTACGGCGTGTCCTGCCCACCCACACCGCCCCGCCATCCCACGGAATGCCGCTCTGGCTCTGGCTCTGGCTTTGGCCGTTGCCGTTGCCGTTGCATTGAGCAGGTGCAGGGCTGCAAGCCCTGCCGAACCCCCTCAAATGTCTGTGGGAGCCAGTCCGTACTGCTCGGCGAAGCGCTTGCTGAAACTCGCCGCAGACCGGTAGCCCGCGCGCGCTGCCACGGTCTTCAGCGGCAGGTCGGTGGTGTAGAGCAGCTGCATGCCATGCGCCAGCCGTGCCTCGGTGAGCAGCTGGCGCAGGCTGGTGTCCTCGGCGGCAAGACGGCGGCGCAGTGTCGCGCCGCTCAGCGCGAACTGTTCTTCCACATCGCGCGATTGCCAGTCGCGGGCCGGTTCGGCGGCGATGCGGTCGCGGATCTGTTCGCCCAGGCTCGGTGCCTGCGGCAGCAGCAGGTTGCCGTGGCCCTGCCGGCACAAGGTCAGTACCAGCGAGGCCAGGGCCAGCCGCGCTTCGCTGTAACGACCGTCCTGCAGCGATTGCCGCCACTGGCGCAGCACCGCGCCATGATCGATCAACGGCAGTCTCGCCATCGCCTGGCCTGGCGCGGGAAGCTCCTCGCTCCACAGCGTGCGAGCGGCCGCCAGCACTTCGGCACACAGCGGCACGATGGCGCTGAGGTAGCGGCCACTGCGTGGGTCGGGGGTGTTGACTACATCGATGCGGCAGCGCTGGGTCAGCAGCAGGATGTCGCCGGGGATGAACTCCAGCAACTGGTGCGCGGTACGCACCTGCTTGCGGCCTTCCAGCAGGATCGCGAACTGCGGTTGCGGAATCTCCACCGAGCTGGCGCCATGTTCGCGCCGAGCGGTGATGCACGCATAACCTTCGGCGCGTGCGCAGCCGGCCAGGCTGGCCATCTCGGCCAGCAGTGCGGTAACTGGCGGCAGCATGCCGGTCATGTCACCTGGGCGCCGAACAGGCGACCGACGCCGGCCGCCGCGGCCATTGCCAGTGCACCCCAGAACATCACCCGTATTGCGCCGCGTACCGGCGGGGCGCCGCCGGCCTGGGCTGCCACCGCGCCGGTCAGGCACAGGCCGAGCAGGGTACTGGCCGTGGTCATCAGTGCGACCTTGTCGACCGGCGCCAGCAGGGCGGTCAGCACTGGCAGCGCCGCACCGCAGGTGAACGCACCGGCCGAGGCCAGCGCTGCCTGCAGCGGGCGGGCGCGCAGGGTATCGGTGATGCCCAGTTCGTCGCGGGCGTGGGCACCCAGCGCATCGTGGGCGGTGAGCTGTTCGGCCACCTGCCGCGCCAGCGCAGGCTCCAGGCCGCGGTGGCGGTAGATCGCGGCCAGCTCCTCCAGTTCGCTGTGCGGATCGTCGCGCAGCTCGCGCTTTTCCATTGCCAGGTCGGCCTCTTCGGTGTCGGCCTGGGTCTGCACCGAGACATATTCGCCCGCCGCCATCGACATCGCGCCGGCCACGGTACCTGCCACGCCGGTGGCCAGGATGGTCGCAGCCGAGGCGCCGCTGGCGGCCACGCCGACCACCAGGCCAGCCACCGAGACGATGCCATCGTTGGCGCCCAGCACGGCGGCTCGCAGCCAGCCGACGCGCTCGGAGCGATGCAGTTCGGGGTGTCGTGAATGGCGGCTCATGGCTCTGAGTGTACGAGGGTCAAGAGGGCGTCGGTAGGATGCTGAAACCCGTCACCGTCGCATGACGCAACGGGGTGCCACGCTATAGTGCGCCCTTGCGATGGAAGGCCGCGAGCCCCACATCCCCCGCCACCGTCCAGCGAGCCTTTCCCTTGTCGAGCCCCAGCCACGTCGCCGATACCCCCATTACCGACCGCTCGCAGCTGGTGGAGGTGATCGCCTCCGGCGAGAAGCCCCGCGCGCAGTGGCGCATCGGCACCGAGCACGAGAAGTTCGGGTTCCGCCTGGATGACCTGCGCCCGCCGACCTTCGAAGGCGAGCGCGGCATCGAAGCGCTGCTCAACGGCCTGGTCCGCTTCGGCTGGGAGCCGGTGCAGGAGAACGGCAACACGATCGCCCTGCTGCGCGATGGCGCCTCGGTGACGCTGGAACCGGCCGGCCAGCTGGAATTGTCCGGTGCGGCGCTGGAGACCATCCACCAGACCTGCGTGGAGACCGGCACCCACCTCAACGAAGTGGCGCAGGTGGCCGGCGAACTGCAGCTGGGTTTCCTCGGCATGGGCTTCCAGCCGAAGTGGAAGCGCGACGAGATGCCTTGGATGCCCAAGGGCCGCTACAAGATCATGCGTTCGTACATGCCCAAGGTCGGTTCGCTCGGCCTGGACATGATGACCCGCACCTGCACGGTACAGGTGAACCTGGACTACGCCACCGAAGCGGACATGGTGAAGAAGTTCCGCGTATCGCTGGCGCTGCAGCCGATCGCCACCGCGCTGTTCGCCGATTCGCCGTTCACCGAAGGCAAGCCCAACGGCTACCTGAGCTACCGCTCGCACATCTGGACCGACACCGACGCTGACCGCACCGGCATGCTCGACTTCGTGTTCGAGGATGGCTTCGGTTACGAGCGCTATGTCGATTACCTGCTCGACGTGCCGATGTATTTCTCCTACCGCGATGGCATCTACCATGACGCCAGCGGGCAGAGCTTCCGCGATTTCATGCAGGCCAGGCTGCCGGTGCTGCCGGGCGCGCTGCCGACGCTGCGCGACTGGTCGGACCACATGACCACCGCGTTCCCGGAAGTGCGCCTGAAGAAGTACCTGGAAATGCGCGGCGCCGATGGTGGTCCGTGGAGCCGCCTGTGTGCGCTGCCGGCGTTCTGGGTCGGCCTGCTGTACGACGACGCCGCGCTGGACGCTGCGTGGGACCTGGTGCGTGACTTCACCCTGGCCGAGCGCCATGCACTGCGCGACGGCGTGCCGAAGCATGCGATGAGCCTGCCGTTCCGCAATGGCACGGTGCGCGACCTGGCCCGCGAAGCCGTGAAGATTTCCGTCGAAGGCCTCAAGCGCCGCGCGGCGCGCAATGCCGACGGCCAGGACGAGAGCAAGTTCCTGGACGTGCTGCAGGAGATCGTCGAATCCGGGCTGACCCCGGCCGAGCGCAAGCTGGCGCTGTTCCATGGCCGCTGGCACGGCGACGTCGATCCGGTGTTCCGCGAATTCGCGTACTGAGTGGATTGCGGTAGTGCCGGCCGCTGGCCGGCAGCCAGGCGGGGGCGCCGGCCAGCGCCCGGCACTACCAGAAAAAAACCCCGGCATTGCCGGGGTTTTTCTTTTTCGCATCTGCCCTGGATCAGGCCGCGTCCTTCATCGTCGCCATGTCGATCACGAAGCGGTAGCGCACATCGTTCTTCGCCATGCGTTCCCAGGCTTCGTTGACGTTCTTGATGTCGATCATCTCCACATCGCTGACGATGCCGTGCTCGGCACAGAAGTCCATCATTTCCTGGGTTTCAGCCATGCCGCCAATCGCCGAGCCGGTCAGGTGCTTGCGGCCGAAGATCACGCTGCCACCGGTCAACGGCGGGTCCAGTTCGGTCAGCACGCCGACCAGGCACATGGTGGCTTCACGCTTGAGCAGGCCCATGTAAGGGTTGGTGTCATGGCCGACCGGGATGGTGTTGAGCAGGAAGTCGAAGCTGCCGGCGTGCGCCTTCATCTGCGCGGCATCGCGCGAGACCAGTACCTCATCGGCGCCCAGGCGCTTGGCGTCGGCACCCTTTTCCGGCGTGGTGGTGATCATCACCACGTGCGCGCCGAGTGCCTTGGCGAACTTCACGCCCATGTGGCCGAGGCCACCGAGGCCGATCACGCCGACCTTCTGGCCCGGGCCGACCTTCCAGTGGCGCAGCGGCGACCAGGTGGTGATGCCGGCGCACAGCAGCGGGGCGGCGGCCTTCAGGTCGAGGGTGTCGGACACCTTCACCACGAAGCGCTGTTCGACCACCACGTGGTCGGAATAGCCGCCGTAGGTCGGCGCGCCGCTTTCGCGTTCACGGCCGTTGTAGGTCCAGGTCGCGCCCTCTGCGCAGTACTGCTCCAGGTCGTGCTCGCAGGCATCGCAGTGGCGGCAGGAGTCGACCATACAGCCGACGCCGGCGTGGTCGCCGACCTTGAAGCGGGTGACGTTGCTGCCGACCTCGGTCACGCGGCCGATGATCTCGTGGCCTGGCACCATCGGGTAGATCGAGCCACCCCAGTCGTCGCGGGCCTGGTGCAGGTCGGAGTGGCAGATGCCGCTGTAGAGGATCTCGATGCGCACATCGTCCGGGCCGACCGCGCGGCGTTCGAACTCGAAGGGCACCAGCGGGTCGGTATGGGAGTGGGCGGCGTAACCACGGGCGAGGGACATGGGGAATCCTTGGCAGGGTTTGTCGAAAGGCGTTTTACAATACGCCCCGTACCCAGCCGCAAGAAGCACGGATATCGGCATGATTCATCAAGTGAAACTGCACAATCATGGCCACTGACAATCTCACCCACCTGGCCGCGTTTGCGGCGGTCGCCCGTCACCGCAGCTTCCGCCGTGCCGGCGCCGAGCTGGCGCTGTCGACCTCGGCGGTGAGCTATGCGATCCGCGCGCTGGAGGAACGGTTGGGCGTGGGCCTGTTCCATCGCACCACCCGCAGCGTGGCCCTGACCGAGGCCGGGCAACGCCTGCTGGAACGCCTGCAGCCCGCGCTGGGCCAGGTGAATGACGCGCTGGAGGAGATGAACCAGTTCCGCGCCGCGCCGGCGGGCCTGCTGCGTATCAATGCTACCCGCGCCGCAGTGCCGACCCAGTTGGGGCCACGGCTGGCGCGCTTCCTGCACGCCCATCCCGACGTGCGGGTGGAGCTGACCGAGAACGATGGCCTGGTCGATATCGTTGCCGAAGGCTACGACGCCGGCGTGCGCCTGCACGAGTTCGTACCCGAGGACATGGTGGCGGTGCCGATGGGCCCACCGCTGCGTGGCTTGATTGTCGGCTCGCCGGACTACCTGCGGCGGCGCCCGGCGCCACAGCATCCGCGCGACCTGGCCACACACGAATGCATCCGCTTCCGCTTCGCCAGCGGGCATCTGTACAAGTGGCAGTTCGAGCGCGGTGGGCAGGCGCTGGAGATCGATGTACCGGGGCGGCTGACGCTGTGCGAGCAGGGCACCGTGGTCAGAGCGGTACTCGATGGCATCGGCCTGGCCTATGTGCTGGAAGACACCGCCCGCCCGTACATCGAATCCGGTCAGATGGTGGCAGTGCTGGAAGACTGGAGCGAACCGTTCGCCGGCTTCGCGCTGTACTACCCGAAGCAGCGGCAGATGCCCGGTGCGTTGCGCGCGTTCGTGGACATGCTGCGCGAGTGAGTTGCTGCAGGAGTGCCGAACAACGGTCGGCACCGTGGAAGGCCATTGCCGACCAACGGTCGGCACCCACCGGGGAAGGCCATTGCGGGGCAGGCCATTGCCGACCAACGAATCGGGACCGGCCGGTAGATCCACGCCACGCGTGGATGGAGCAACCTTACGGCGCCTGCAACACCGGCGCCAACAACGCCACGCAGTCGCGCAGGTGCACGTCCACCGGCGCATCCTCGGCCACCACACCGATCACGCGTTCGCGCAGCGGCTCGGCCACGGCCATCGCCAGCAGCAATCGCGCCATGCGAACAGGATCTCCCTCGCGTAGCAGCCCACGCTGTTGCTGGCGCGCCAGCCAGTCGGCCAGCAGCGCACGGCCGCGTTGGATGCCGTTGTCCAGATAGGCCTGCAGCAGCGCGTCCTTGCCGGGAAAGTCGGTGGCCAGCAGGCGGAACACCTGCACCGCCTGCGCCGACAGCGCCTGCGCGCACACCGCGTGCAGGATGTGCTGCAGCAACGGCACGACCTCTTGGGCATTGCGCGCATCGCGCTGCAGTTGTGGCGCGAAGCCGTCGGTCCACTCACGCACCGCCAACCCAACCAGTTCCTCGCGATTGCTGGCGTGGCGGTAGACGGTCTTCTTCGCCACCCCGGCGTGCGCCGCCACCGCTTCGATGGTGGTGGCCTCGTAGCCCTGCGCCAGCAGCAGTTCCAGCGTGGCCTGCAGCACGGCGTGGCGGACTTCGGCTTCCGGCCGCGCAGGGCGGCCGCGGCGGCGGGTCGGTGATGTGGGCTCGGGCACGGTGGTGCTGTTCATTGCGCCCATCTTACCGCATCCGGACAATTGCGAAACGAATAGCGTTTCCGTATTGTCGGGGCTCCCAACACCGCAGGAGACCCCGATGTATACCGCTGTGAACGCACGCGCCTGGCTGGACCACCACGATCTGCTGGACCCGGCGCCGATGCACCTGGAGACCGGCATCCAGCGCCGCGAAGACGGCACCCTGCTGGTGGCGGTGCGCATCGATCTGCACGGCTGCAAGGGCCGCATGCTGGACTGGTGGTTCACCTTCTTCGAGACCACCCAGCACATCCGCTGGTGGCATCCGGTCGATCATGTCGAGCATCGCGGCTGGGACGAGGCCTGGCAGCGCGGACGCAGCTACCACGGTGCCAGCATCCATGCGGTGGAATCGCTGGCCGACATTCCGCCGGTGGCGGCGCGCCTGAAGTTCCATGACCCGCGCACGCTGCTGGTGCCCGAGCGCCTGCAGGCGGCACAGGATGCAGGCGATGTATCGGCGGTGATCGCCGCGCGCATCGGCTTCGGCGACCACGTCCGCCTGGATGCAAACGGTGATCCCTGCGACGGGCAGATGCTGCACGTGGCGCGTGATACGCCGTTTGGCTGTGTGCTGCGCAGCCGCTTCGTGCTCGGCCTGGACAGCGCCGATCCACGCTGCGATGCCGGCGATGCGGTCGGCCTGGGCCTGCTCAAGCATTGCTACACGGAGTTCAGTTTCCTCTCGCGCCTGCTGCCGTCGCTGTACTACGGCGAGCGCGCCAACGGCGAAGCGGTGCCGTTGCCGTGGTGAACGTGGCGCCTGTCATTCGACCAGCGCGTCGTAGCCTTCGCCACTGAACTGGATCAGGCAGAAGCCGTGGCCGAACGGATCGGCCAGCACGGCGATGTGCCCCCAGCGACGCTCGCGCACGGATTGCTCGAGCGTCGCTCCGGCTGCGACTGCACGTACCAGCGCGGCTTCGATGTCATCCACCACCCAATCCAGGTGCAGCGGCGTCCAATGGCGCTCGTAGTCGCGCACGTCGCCGTCTTCGGTGGCGGCGCTGCCGGCGTCGTTGTGCAGCAGGTAGAGCGGCGTTGGCCCACCGAGCAGCTCCACGGCGCCCGGGCCGAGACGGCGGCCGATGCGCAGGCCGAAGGCCCGGATGTAGAAGTCTTCGGCGGCGGCCAGGTCGGGCACGTCGAGGTTGACGATGAAGCTGTGGGCAGTGGCGTTCATGGCAGCGATGGGCGGCATCCGGTGGTCGCAGTCTAGTCCTGCCGCGTGCTGCGACCCGTTCATCTCCTGCGCGGATTCGGGCAAGCTGGGCGGTCTCTATCGACAAGGACATCCATGAGCGCGCTATCCGGCATCGAACAGGCCACCGGCCAGTCCTTCCCGCCCCTGTTCAAGCAGCTGCACGCAGCGGATCGGTTGAGTTGGGGTGCCCCACATCCGGAATGGTCCGAGGTGGTATTCCCGACGCTGCAGGCGGATCCGCCGGTGCTGCTGTATGCCCAGGACTATGAGCCCCTGGAGGACGATGAGCTGCTCGAGGCGTGGCAGGAGTTGACTGCGGAGGATCATTACAATCCCCTGCGCACTGACCTGCAGTTGCTGCCCTTTGCGCGGACCGGCGGTGGCGACAGCTACTGCTTCTGGAGCAACGCGCCCGGCTTTGCCGAGCCCCCCGTCGTGCTGGTGTGGCATGACGATGATCGTGCCGATGTGCTGGCGGCCAGCTATCAGGATTTCCTGTTCCGCAAGATGGTCGAAGCCGTTGCTGACTACCAGGGGCCGTACACGCTGCTGTCGCACGGCGAGCTGGCCAGCAACCTGCGGCGCTGGCTGCAGAGCCACCAGCCGTTCCTGCGCGATGACCAGTACGCAGCCCTGCAGCGGCTGTTCGCCCGCGTTGACGATATCGCTGAAGGAAACATCAGCGACGAGGATGCACAGGCCATCGTCGCTGAGGTGATCGGCTTCGAGCGGTTGGACGAGTCGTTCGCCTACGTGCGCGAGGACGCCTGAAGGCCGGGGTCGGATCCGCGCGCAGCGTGGCTCTGACGCCTTGTGCGCCGAACAGGGGTCAGAGCCCTTTCCGTTGGAAAGGGCTCCGACCCCGTGGGGGATCAGCCCGCGGCCGGGTAGTCGAGGTAGCCTGCTTCGCCGCCACCGTAATAGGTGCTGCGGTCGGGCGTGGCCAACGCGATGTTGCGCTGCAGGCGTTCGACCAGATCCGGGTTGGCGATGAACGGCTGGCCGAACGCGGCCAGGTCGATGGTGCCCGCTTCGACCAGCTGCAGGGCGCGTTCGCGGGTCATGCCACCTGCCAGGATGACGGTGCCACCGTAGGCCTGCTTGAACTGCCGCAGGAACGCCTCGCCCAGCACCGACCGGCCCGCCTGCAGGTTGTCGTTGAGGTGCACGTAGGCCAGCCCACGCTTGCCCAGTTCCTCGGCCAGGTACAGATAGGTGGCTTCGTTGTCGGGGTAGAACGGCATGTCGAAGGTGAGGTTGTTCGGTGCCAGGCGCACGCCGATGCGATGCGCACCGATACGCTGCGCCATCGCATCGACGGTCTCCAGGATCAAGCGCGCACGATTGGGCAGCGAGCCGCCGTAGCGATCATCACGCTGGTTGATGAGCGGGTTGAGGAACTGCTCGAACAGGTAACCGTTGGCGGCATGCAGTTCGATGCCGTCGAAGCCGGCCGCAATGGCGTTGTCCGCCCCGCGCACAAAGTCGTCGACGATACCGGGGATCTCCGCAGTCTCCAGTGCACGTGCCGGAGTGGGATCGGCGTGGCCGCGGCTGCCATCGTCCAGGTACACGAACGAGGTGTTCTTCGGTGCGCTGGCCACCGGGCGGGTACCGGCGCTGACCGGTTGCCCACCGCCGGGCTGCAGCGAGGAATGCGACATGCGGCCGACGTGCCAGAGCTGGGCGAAGATCGTGCCCTGTGCGGCATGCACCGCCTCGGTGACACGCTTCCACCCGGCCACCTGCTCGGCCGACCAGATGCCCGGCACGTCGATGTAGCCCTGGCCCTGCGGCGAGACAGGCGTGCCTTCGCTGATGATCAGGCCGGCGCTGGCGCGCTGCCGGTAGTACTGCGCGGTGAGTTCGTTGGCGACCGCTCCGGGGTTGCGGGCACGGGTCATCGGCGCCATCGCGATGCGGTTGCGCAGGGAAGTGCCTGCAAGGTCGAGGGGGCGGAACAGGGCGGCGGTCATGTCGGTCATCTCGATGCGGGGGAAGGCGCCAGCGGCGCGATGCACACAGGATGGAGTTGACATGCGGGCGCATAAAGCGCTTCGATCTCCCTGGGTGCGGGACTATTTGTCCCCAATGGAGCGCGAACGATGCTGCCGCTGGAATCGTTGAATGGCCTGGTCACGTTCGTCACCACGGCCCGCTCAGGCAGCTTCACCGAGGCCGCCGACGCGCTGGGCATCTCGCGCTCGGCGGTGGGCAAGGCCATCGCCCGGCTGGAAGCGCGGCTGGGGGTGCGCCTGTTCCACCGCACCACGCGGCGCATCGCGCTGACCACCGATGGCGAGGCGTACTACGCATCGTGCGCGGCGGCGCTGGAAGAAATCTCCGCCGCCGAGGCCTGCCTGGGTTCGGCCGGCCTGCCCAGCGGGCGGCTGCGCATCGACATGCCATCCTCGTTCGGGCGCCTGGTGGTGCTGCCGGTGCTGTTGCGGCTGTGCCGGCAGTACCCGGACCTGCAGTTGACGATGACCTTCACCGATCATTTCGTCGATCCCGTCGAGGAAGGCATCGACCTGCTGATCCGCTTCGGCGGGCTGCACCAGGCCGAGCATCTGGTGGCGCGGCGGCTGGGGCGCCAGCGACTGGTCACCTGCGCATCGCCAGAGTATCTGCAGGCGCACGGCGTGCCGCGCACGGTGGAGGAACTGGCGCAGCACCGCAGCATTGTTGGCTTCCGCCACGGGCAACCGGTGTGGTGGCGGATCGGTAGCGAGGAGGACGAAGGGACATTCATCCCGAATGCGCCGTATCAACTCAATGACGGCGACGCGGTGATCGAGGCGGCCATCGCCGGGCTTGGTATCTGCCAGATGCCGGTTTCACTGGTGCGCCGCCACCTGGATTCCGGCGCGCTGCGGTCGGTGCTGGATGCGCACATGCAACGGCACATCGATATCCACGCGTTGTGGCCACCGACACGCCACCTGCGGCCCAAGGTGCGCTACGTGGTGGATGAGCTGGCGCGGTTGGCGGGTGAGGGATTGTTTGATTGAGCCGGCCAGGATTGAGTTCGTGACTTCGGCTTGTATACTGTCCCCCAGTATAGTTCCGAGGTGGCCCGCCATGCCGCACTCCCCCGAAGAGAAGAAAAAGGTCCTGGCCCGCGTGCGCCGCATCCGCGGCCAGTGCGATGCGCTGGACCGCGCGCTGGAAGCCGGCGCCGACTGCGGGCCGGTGCTGCAGCAGATCGCCGCCATCCGTGGCGCGGTCAACGGCCTGATGTCCGAGGTGATGGAGGCTCATCTGCGCGAGGAGTTCGGGCAACCCGCAGCCTCCGATGAACAACGCGCCGAACGCGTGCGCGACATGAGCGCGTTGATCCGCTCGTACCTGAAATAAACGATGGCGCAACATGGCGCCGCCCATCCTGTCATTGCCTGTCTCTGGAGAGTCCACCCATGAAATCCCGTGCCGCCGTCGCCTTTGGTCCCGGCCAGCCGCTGCAGATCGTCGAGATCGACGTCGCCCCGCCGAAGGCAGGCGAGGTGCTGGTGAAGATCACCCATACCGGTGTCTGCCACACCGATGCGTTCACCCTGTCCGGCGATGACCCGGAAGGCCTGTTCCCGGTGGTGCTGGGCCATGAAGGTGCCGGCATCGTGGTGGAGGTCGGCGAGGGCGTGACCAGCGTCAAGCCCGGCGACCACGTGATTCCGCTGTACACCGCCGAGTGCGGCGAGTGCCTGTTCTGCAAGAGCGGCAAGACCAACCTGTGCGTGGCCGTGCGCGCCACCCAGGGCAAGGGTGTGATGCCCGATGGCACCAGCCGCTTCAGCTACAACGGTGAGCCGCTGTACCACTACATGGGTTGCTCGACCTTCAGCGAGTACACCGTCGTTGCCGAAGTCTCGCTGGCCAAGATCAACCCGGACGCCAACCCGGAACATGTCTGCCTGCTCGGCTGCGGCGTCACCACCGGCATCGGCGCGGTACACAACACCGCCAAGGTGCAGGAAGGCGATAGCGTGGCCGTGTTCGGCCTCGGTGGCATCGGCCTGGCGGTGATCCAGGGTGCACGCCAGGCCAAGGCCGGCCGCATCATCGCGGTGGACACCAACCCGTCCAAGTTCGAGCTGGCGCGCGAATTCGGTGCCACCGACTGCATCAATCCGAAGGACTTCGACAAGCCGATCCAGCAGGTCATCGTTGAAATGACCACCTGGGGCGTGGACCACAGCTTCGAGTGCATCGGCAACGTCAACGTGATGCGCGCGGCGCTGGAATGCGCGCACCGTGGCTGGGGCCAGAGCGTGGTGATCGGCGTGGCCGGTTCGGGCCAGGAGATCTCCACCCGTCCGTTCCAGCTGGTGACCGGGCGCAAGTGGATGGGCACCGCCTTCGGCGGCGTGAAGGGCCGCAGCCAGCTGCCGGGCATGGTCGAGGATGCGATGAAGGGCGATATCGAACTGGCCCCGTTCGTCACCCACACCATGGACCTGGACAAGATCAACGACGCCTTCGACCTGATGCATGAAGGCAAGTCGATCCGTTCGGTGGTCCACTACTGAGCCACGTCATGGGCTGGTTCGATGCCCTGCGCCGGCCGCGTGCGGAAGACCCGCGCGCGGCCCTGGTGGTGCCGATCGAGCAGGCGTTGCGTGCGCTGGGCTGGGTCGACGGCGAGGTGGGACCACCGCGTGCGGTGACTTCGGCCTTCGGCAGCGACGATGGCATGCCGTTCGAGCAGTGGCTTGCGCAGGTATTCCTGCCGCGCCTGCACGAAGCCCGCGCCGACGGCCAGTGGCCACCACGCAGCGACGTGGCGGTGGCGGCGTATCGCAACCTGGACGGCCAGCCTGGCGTCGAATCGTTGCTGCGCCTGCTGGCACAGCTGGATGAACGGATCAACCAAGGCATCCACGCCGGGCGTGGATAACCCGACCAAGGTCGGCATCTACCAGAAGCACGCGTGCGCTGACGCGCCGCGCAGGAGAGCACCATGGAACGCATTGAACACCGCGCATGTTTTGGCGGCTGGCAGGACGTCTACCGCCATCATTCGACCACGCTGGGCTGCGACATGCAGTTCGCCGTGTACCTGCCACCGCAGGCGGAAACACAGAAGCTGCCGGTGCTGTACTGGCTGAGCGGCCTGACCTGCACCGAGCAGAATTTCATCACCAAGGCCGGCGCGCAGCGTTATGCGGCCGAGCACGGTGTGATCATCGTCGCGCCCGACACCAGCCCGCGCGGTGATGACGTAGCCGATGCCGAGGGCTACGACCTGGGCAAGGGGGCAGGGTTCTACCTCAATGCCACCCGCGCACCGTGGGCGAAGCACTACCGCATGCATGACTACGTGGCGCAGGAGCTGCCGGCGCTGATCGAGGCGAACTTCGCGGTGACCGACGCGCGCGCGATCAGTGGCCATTCGATGGGCGGCCATGGCGCGCTGGTGATCGCGCTGCGCAACCCCGGGCGCTATCGCAGCGTGTCGGCGTTTTCGCCGATCGTCGCGCCCAGCCACGTGCCGTGGGGGCAGAAGGCCTTCCATGCCTATCTGGGCGACAACCCGGCCGACTGGGCGCAATGGGATGCCTGCGAGCTGATCGCTATGGCTGACGAGCGCCTGCCGCTGCTGGTCGACCAGGGCGAGGCGGACGAATTCCTGCAGACCCAGCTGCAGCCGCAGCGCCTGCAGCAGGCCTGCGATGCCGCCGGCCATCCGCTGACCCTGCGCCTGCAGCTCGGCTACGACCACAGCTACTACTTCATCGCCAGCTTCATCGGCGAGCACATCGCCCACCACGCCCGCGCCCTGCAGGGCTGAGCGCTTTCCGGTAGCGCCGGCCGCTGGCCGGCAACCTGCAGCCCTGTGATTCATTGGGTTTGCCGGCCAGCGGCCGGCACTACCATCGCGGTGCACTCGGAGTGTCGTTTTGCCGCAGTGGATCACGCCGCTGTGGCGTGCCGGCGCGCTATCGTGCGCGTAGACGGCCTTGCGGATCGGGGGGATGCATGCCGGTAGTGCTGGCGCTGCTGTATGTGCTGTGCCATGGCCTGGTGCTGGCCCTGTGGCCTGGCCCCGCCGGGGTAGGCTCCTTCGTTTTTCTGACCGGCGCACCGCTGCTGGCGGCGGCCGCCTGCCTGTGGCGGGCCCGCCGCGACCGCGCGGCACTGGGGTGGCGCGCCACGGCATTGGCACTGCTGCTGTGGGCCGGCGGCATGGCGTTCAACATGATCGACGCCTTGGGCGCCGGGCGTGCTGATTTCACCCCGCGCGCAAGCCTGTTCCTGTACGTGCTGTATGGCGTGCCCCTGGTGTTCATCCTGGCCCGGGCACGCCGCGAGCGCCTGAGCATCAGCCTGATCGACGCGGCGATGGCGGCGCTGCTGGGTGTGCTGTTCTTCGTGCACACCGCATCGTTCGCCGCCCGTGTCGAGGTCGACGCCCATGCGATGTCCAACATGCAGCGCATGTTCGACATCCAGAACCTGTGTATCGCCGCGTTCGCCGTGGTGCGATGGCTGGCCGGCGACGTGCCCGAACGGCGCAGGTTCTTCCGCGCACTGGCGCTGTACGCACTGGCCTATCTGCTGGTGGCCTACTACATCAACCACTACACCTCCGATGATGCATTCGGTGCGTTCAACGATCTGCTGATCGACGTACCTTTTCTGCTGATCGCCTGCTTGGCGCTGGACACGGCGCCGGACACAGGCACCACGGCACACCCGCGGCTGGCGAGGACGGTGCAGGCCGCCGGTCCGATCATCCTGCCATTGCTGCTGCTGGTGGTCGGCACGCTGGTGGTCGATCATGCGCGGCCGTTGGCCGTTGCCGGCTTCGTCGTAGCCACCCTTGGCTTCGGCCTGCGCAGCGTCCTGCTGCAGACCGATCTTCTGGAACGCCAGGCAGCACTGGATCAACTGGCGCGGCAGGATGGCCTGACCGGCGTGGCCAACCGCCGCGAGTTCGACGCACGGCTGACGTCCGAGTGGAATCGCGCACGGCGCAGCGGCACCGAGCTGGGCCTGCTGCTGGTGGATATCGACCACTTCAAGGCCTTCAACGACCAGCACGGCCATCCGGCCGGTGATCGTTGCCTGCAGGCGGTGGCCGGGGTGCTGAAGGTCATAGCCGGTCGCGGTGGTGACAGCGTTGCGCGTTATGGCGGTGAAGAGTTCGCCGTCATCGTGCCCGGAAGCCCGTTGTCGGGCGTGCTGGCGCTGGCCGAGCGGCTGCGCGAAGCGGTCGAAGCGCTGCCATTGCCGGAAGGCCCGGTCAGCATCAGCGTCGGCGTGGGTTACCTGCATCCGCCGGCTCTGGCCAGTGCCGATCAGTTGCTGGCAGACGCCGATGCCGGCCTGTATGCCGCCAAGCGGGCTGGCCGCAACCAGGTGATCCTGCATGCGCACGTGCTGGATGACGAGGGCAGCACGCACGGAACGATGGACTGCTGAGCAGCTCTCTGCATGCGATCACACGGGGGGGCGCGACGGCTTATCGCTGCCGCAACCAGCCGGTCGGATCGAGCAGCCTCAGCCCGACCGGTGACAACGAGCGTTGTCGCAACGGCAGGTTTGCCGCCTGCACGGCCATCGCACAGCGTGCCAGTTGCCGGCGCAACGGTGCCAGCGTGTCGTCTTCGCGGGGCCGCGCATGCCGCCATTGTGCGATGCGCAGCAGGCAGACCAGCAGGTCCAGCTCGCTGGCGGCAATGAAGGGAGAGCCGGCCGGCAGCAGATCGATCGGAGCGGCGGGGGTGGCCAGCAGGGGCAGCAGGCCGATGAAGGCGTCGCATCCCTCCTGGCCAAGCCCGAGTCCGCTCAGCTGGGCAAGGCCATTGGCCTGCAGATCGGGGTCGCGCAACTGCCGTATCGCGCCCAGCAGCGCCTGTTCGCCGCGGCCGAACTGTCGACCGAAGGCGCGGTAGTTGACCCGGGTGGGAAACAACGGGGAACGGGAGGCCATGGTGGCTAGGGCTGTGGGTCGCGGGTTTCCACCAGCACCGGACAGGGCGCGTGGTCGATGGTCCATTGCCCGATCGAGGGTTCGAACAGGCGTTCCAGCCGGGACAGGTGGCGGTGGCCGATGACGATCAGGTCGCACTTCAGGCGCCGGGCCTGCTCGCTGATCACTTCGCCCGGGTCGCCGGAGGGAATCTGCGCGATGGCGTCGACGCCGCGTTCGCGCAGCTCGGCCAGGGCTTCGGCCAGCACCGCTTCGGCCCGCGAGCGCTGGCGGGCGGCTTCCGGGTACTCGATGCGGTCGGCTTCGCTGGCATCGGCCGCCAGCGCGAATTCGGGGTCGAGCACGCACAGCAGGTGCAGGCGGCTGTGGGGGCCGGCGATGGCGGCGGCCAGGTCCAGCACGCGCGCGTGCTGGGGGCCACCATCCAGGGCGACCAGCAGGGTATTGAACATGGATGTCTCCTTGGCAGGCCGGGGATGGTCGCCGATGTCACCGCGCGCACCCATGCCGTGCGCGGCAGTCAATGAATGCGTCTAACGCAATCCACCGTGGTTGCAAGTGCCGTAAAGTCATCTGATTTACTGGAGACTGTCATGCCCCTGCCGGACCTGAACCTGTTGCTGGCACTGGACGTGCTGATTGACGAATGCAGCGTGGCCGCCGCCGCGCGCCGGATGAACCTGAGCGCGCCGGCGATGAGCCGTACCCTGGGCCGGATCCGCACCGCGCTGGGCGACCCGGTGCTGGTGCGTGCCGGCCGCGGTCTGGCGCCCACGCCCCGCGCCCTGCAGCTGCGCGAGCAGGTCCGCGATGTGATCGAGCAGGCCCACCGCGTCTTCAACGCCGGTCGTGAAGTGGACATGCGCGTGCTCGAGCGGACCTTCAGCGTGCGTGCCAATGATGTGTTCGTCGGGGGGTTCGGCGGACGCCTGCGCGAGCTGTTCCGCCAGCAGGCGCCGCGCGCAGTGCTGCGCTTCGTGCCCGAAGGCGATACCGATGACGATGCGATGGCGCAGGGCCGGATCGACCTGTACATCAGCACGGCCGGCAAGCATGCGCCCGATACCAAGGTGCAGAACCTGTTCAGTACCTCGTTCATGGGCGCCGCGCGCGAAGATCATCCCTTGTTCGATGAGGAGATCAGCGCCGAGCGTTTTGCCGCCTGCGACCACATCGCGGTGTCGCGCCGCGGCTTGCCGCGTGGCCCGATCGACGATGATCTGGCCGCGCTGGGCCTGCAGCGGCGGGTGGCGCTGATCAGCCCGACCTTCCACGGCGCGATCTTCGCGGCGGCCGAATCGGACCTGATCCTGCCGCAGATGCCGAGCGTGATGCTGGAGCGGATCGTCAGCATGCGCCTGCCGCTGCGCCTGTTCCCGCTGCCGATCCCGGTGCGGACCGCCGCCATCGTGCAGGCCTGGCATCCACGCCTGGACAACGACGCCGCCCACCAGTGGCTGCGGCGCTCGATCAAGACCATGTGCGAAAGCGCAGGGGAGGCCCCGCGCTGACATCTGCATGCGTGCGCCTGGCGCACGCCTGGGATGCGGGTTGCGCCATTTTTCGCAGGGTACCGGCTCCCTAGACTGCGCTCCCCGGAGTTTCACTGAGCGCATTCCAATGACCCCCAACATGCCGTGCACTGCACGGATAGGTGCCCGGCGATGAGTACGCCGGCCGCCGCTGTCCCGGCCGCCGCAGCGCCCCGTCCTGCCGCCGCCCCCGGGCTCGATCGCCGCATTCTGGTCGGCCTGTGTGGCGTGCTGCTGGCGGTGCTGGTGTCGGGCTTCAACGAGAACATCACCAAGGTCGCCCTGGCCGACATCCGTGGTGCGATGGGTTTCAGCGTCGACGACGGCAGCTGGATCGTCGCCCTCTACAGCGCGATGTCGGTCAGCGCGATGGCCTTCGCACCGTGGTGTGCCGCCACCTTCTCGCTGCGCCGCTTCGCATTGGCGATGATCGGTGGCTTCATGGTGCTGGGCGTGCTGTGCCCGCTTGCCCCGAACCTGCAGGTGTTCCTGCTGCTGCGCGCGCTGCAGGGCCTGTGCGGTGGCGCGCTGCCGCCGCTGCTGATGAGCGTGGCGCTGCGCTTCCTGCCCCCGGGCATCAAGCTGTATGGCCTGGCCGGCTACGCACTGACGGCGACGTTCGGCCCGAGCATGGGCACGCCGCTGGCCGCGTTCTGGGTCGAGCAGGTGGGCTGGCACTGGGCGTTCTGGCAGATCGTGCCGTACTGCCTGGCCGCCATGGCGATGGTCGGCTGGGGCCTGCCTCAGGACCCGCTGCGGCTGGAACGCTTCGCCCAGTTCGATGGCGTCGGCCTGCTGCTGGGCCTGCCGGCGCTGGTGCTGCTGGTGCTGGGCCTGGTGCAGGGCCCGCGCCTGAACTGGTTCGACTCGCCGATGATCACGCTGATGATCGATGGCGGTGCCGGCCTGATGGTGCTGTTCATGATCAATGAATGGTTCCATCCGCTGCCGTTCTTCAAGCTGCAGCTGCTGGCCAACCGCAATCTCAGCTACTCGCTGGTGACGCTGGGCGGCGTGCTGTTCGTGCTGCTGGCAGTGATCTCGATCCCGTCCGGGTTCCTGGCCAGCGTGCAGGGCTACCGGCCGCTGCAGACCGCACCGATGCTGCTGTGGGTGGCGCTGCCGCAGGTGATCGCGCTGCCGCTGGTGGCGGCGCTGCTGAACATCCGCGCGGTGGACTGCCGCTGGGTGCAGGCCACGGGCCTGGCGATGCTGGCGCTGGCCTGCTGGCTGGGCTCGCACCTGGACGTGGCCTGGATCCGCGACAACTTCCTGTGGGTGCAGCTGCTGCAGGTGTTCGCGCAACCGATGGCGGTGCTGCCGCTGCTGATGCTGGCCACCGGCGGCCTGGCGCCGCAGGACGGCCCGTTCGCCTCGGCCTGGTTCAACACGGTCAAGGGCTTCGCTGCCGTGCTCGCCGGTGGCGTGCTGGATGCCGTCGCCCAGGGCCGCCGTCATTTCCATTCCACCGTGCTGGTCGACCGCCTTGGCGAGCAACCGTGGCTGGCCGATGGCCCGCAGCTGGGCGCGCGCCTGCATGCACAGGTACAGGCGCTGACTTCGGCCGACCTGTACTGGGTGGTCGCACTGGTGGCGCTGGCCTTCATTCCCCTCATTGCCTGGATGCCCACCCGCATCCATCCGCCACGTGCCGTGGCCTGAACCTTTCGCAGGAACCCCCTCATGACGATCAATCGAACCACCCTCAACACCGGCCTGGGCCTGGGCGTGCTGGCCCTGGCCGTCGGCGCGTGGCTGCTGCTGCGCGATGGCGGCCACCAGACCACCAACAACGCGTACGTGGTGGCCGACTACACCCTGGTAGCGCCGAAGATTCCCGGCTTCGTCAGTGCCGTGGAAGTCGAGGACAACCAGTCGGTGAAGGCCGGTGATGTGCTGGCCCGCATCGACGACCGCGACTACCAGGTCGCCCTGCAGGCGGCCCGTGCCGACCTCGCCAATGCCCGTGCACAGCTGGCCAATACGCAGGCCGCACTGGCCCAGCAGGACTCGTTGATCGCGCAGGCCAGGGCCAGTGTCGATGTCAGCCGTTCCGAGCTGACCCTGGCCAGTGCCGACCAGCAGCGTTACCGCGAACTGGCCCGTGACGGCGCCGGTACCGTGCAGAACGCGCAGCAGGCGCAGTCGAAGCAGGCCGTGGCCAGTGCGCATCTGCAGCAGGGCCAGGCCGCGCTGTCGACCGCACGCCAGCGCACCGACATCCTCAGCGCGGGCGTGCAGGCTGCACAGGCGGCGGTGCAGCGTGCGGAAGCGGCGCAGGCGCGCGCCGAACTGGATCTGTCGCACACCGTGCTGCGCGCACCGATCGATGGCATGGTCGGTCGCCGCGCGGTGCGCGTGGGTGCCTACCTGACGCCGGGTACGCCGGTGGCCGCGGTGGTGCCGCTGAAGCGCGCCTTCGTGGTCGCCAACTTCCAGGAAACGCAGATGACCCGCATGCAGGCCGGCCAGCAGGTCGAACTGAAGGTGGACGTATTCCCGGGCAAGCCGCTGCGCGGGCACATCGACAGCATTGCACCAGCCACCGGCGTCACCTTTGCTGCAGTCGCACCAGAGAACGCCACCGGCAACTTCACCAAGGTGGTGCAGCGCATTCCGGTGAAGATCGTGCTGGAGCCGGGCCAGCCGCTGCTGGACCAGCTGCGTGCCGGCATGTCGGTGGAAGCCAGCGTTGACCTGGGCAGCCGCGCGCGCGCGCAGAGCGTGCAGCACAGTCCGGGCCACAAGAGCGGGGAGGGCGCATGAGCGCAGTCACCGTGTTCCGCACCTTCGTTGCGGCCAGCCTGTGCACGGCCTTGGCTGCCTGCACGATGGGGCCGGACTTCGTACGCCCGCAGGCGGAACTGCCCAGCCACTGGCAGGGTGAGGCCGTCGCCGGCAACGCCATCGACCAGGACGCGGCCTGGTGGGCCGGTTTCGACGATCCGCTGCTGGGGCAGCTGGCCAACCAGGTGCTGGCGGCCAACCTGGACCTGCAGCTGGCGGCCAACCGCGTGCAGCAGAGCCGTGCTGCACGCGGCATCACCGCCGCCGATCGCCTGCCCAGCGTCAGCGCGAGCGCCAGTGGCGTGCGTGCACGCAACAGCGAGGTGGGCCTGAATGATCCGTCCGGCAACGGCGGCCGTGATGACTACGGGCTGTTCCAGGCCGGTATCGGCCTGAGCTGGGAACTGGACCTGTGGGGCCGCGTGCGGCGGCAGGTGGAAGCGGCCGACGCGCGCGTGCAGATGGCCGAGGAGGATGCACATGCAGTGCGCATCGCGCTGCTGGCGGAAACCGCGCGTGATTACCTGCAGCTGCGCGCGACGCGGCAGCTGCTGGCGATCACCGAGGACAACCTCAGCATCGCCCACGACATCAAACGCCTGACCGAAGCACGCCAACGCCAGGGTGTGGCCAGCACGCTGCAGGTGTCCAGCGCGGCCGCGCAGGTGGCATCGCTGCAGGCACGCATCGCGCCGTTGCGGCATCGCGAATCGCAGCTGCGCAATGCGCTGGCGTTCCTGCTGGCGCAGCCGCCGCAGGCGCTGGACGCGCAGCTGCAGGATGCACGCCGTGACTGGCCGGCGTTGCCGGCCGTAGCGGTGGGGCTGCCCAGTGAACTGGCCGAGCGTCGCCCTGACATCCGTCGTGCCGAAGCGGCACTGCATGCGGCAACGGCAGGCATCGGCGTGGCCAAGGCCAGTTTCCTGCCGCGCATCACCTTGAATGGCGACGCCGGCTTCCAGGCCAAGCAGCTCGATGATCTGGATGGCTGGAACGCGCACCGTTTCAGCATCGGTCCGTCGATCAGCCTGCCGATCTTCCAGGGCGGACGGCTGAAGGCCAATCTCGCGCTGAGCAGGCTGCAGCAGCAACAGTCGGCCCTGCAGTTCCGCCGTACCGTGCTGCAGGCATGGCACGAAGTGGATGACGCCATGGATGGCTACAGTGCCGAGCAGCAGCGCACGGTGCAGCTGCACGTGGCAGTGGATGAGAGCGAGACGGCACTGGGGGCGGCGCGCCGGCAGTACCAGGCCGGCGTGGTCGACATGCTGGACGTGCTGACCACCCAGCGCATCGCACTGGACAACCAGGCCGCGCTGGCCAACAGCCAAGCCACCGCCGCGATCGCGCGTGTAGAGCTGTACCGCGCGCTGGGTGGAGGCTGGTAGTGCCGGCCGCTGGCCGGCATTTTCATGGGGGGTGTGGATGCCGGCCAGCGGCCGGCACTACCTCGCGTCGCGGTAGTTGCCAACCAAGGTTGGCACCTACCAGGGCAGGGCCTCAACGCACGTCGCGCAGTTCCCAGTGGCTGCCGGCCAGCAGGCGCAGGCGCTGCTTGAACACGTCACTGTCGATGCGGGTGGTGGCGACCAGGTTGATGCGCAGGTCCTTCTGCTCGCCGGTCACGGTGGCCTCCGGATCGGTCACGCCCCACTGCGGTTCCACCGCGTCCGGGTCGGGCTGCTTGGCCTTCCAGCGCTCGAACAGCGTGCCGCTGCGCAGGGCATCCTGCAGCTCTTCGGCGAAACCGGCGGCGCCCTGCGAGTGGAAGGACAGGTCAGGGTCATTGCCACGGGCCTTGGACGGGTCGGGCAGGCTGATGTGGTACTGCGCAGGCATGGAGTTCTCCTTGAAGTGCGGCAAGACTGGCACAACCGCAGTGGAATCGATGTGCAGATTCCGGCCGTGGCCAGCGCTCATTCGAACCGATGCGGCCCATCGGCGAAGCCTACGGTGACCGCGCCCTTGCCGACGTTGACCATGCCGGTCAGGCTCATCACCGATTCGTACACGGTCACGCCATGAGTGGCGCAGACCTCTTTCAGCTGTGCGTAGCCGGGCAGGGCACGCAGCTCGTCCAGTTCTCCGCCGTAGCTGACGCACACCGTCGGCGTCATCAGTCCGGCACGTACGCGCTGGCCGACCACCGCGAACAGCTTCTGCACGGCATTGTCGAATCCCTTGATCTTGGCCACCGGCCCGGTCTCGCCGCGGTAGCCATGCAGCACCGGCTTGATGTCCAGCGCGCTGCCCAGTGCGGCGCTGAGCAGGCCGACACTGCGGTCACCCTTGTGCCGTGCGCGCGCACGCATGTAGTACAGGTCACGGGTGACCATGTAGCCGTGCACGTTGCCGGCCAGTTCCTCCAGCCGCTCCCGGATCTGCTGCACGCTGGCGTTGCTCTCGCGCAGGCGCACGGCTTCCACCGCCGTAACCGCCTGCGCGGCGAACAGGTTCTGGGTATCGAGCACGCGCAGCGCGAACGGTGAGTTGTAGCCTGCCGCCTGGCGCACCGGCTTGTAGTCGTTGAGGATGGCGAAGCTGGCCTGCAGCGCGTTGTCATGGATCGGGCTGCGGGTCTTGGTGATGGTCATGCAGAACACGTGGTCGTAATCGATCACCAGCTGCTGCAGGAACAGGTCGCGGATCTGGTTGACACTGAAGGGAATGGTTTCCGCCTCGGCGCCGTGTTCGGCCACGTGCGCGTGCAGGAAGCTCAGCGTGGCCTGCTCATCGCGGTGATCGGCCAGCACGGCTTCGCCGATGCGGACGGTGATCGGCAGCAGCACGATGTTGTGCTCGGCAATGAAGTCCTGCGGCAGGTCGCAGGCCGAGTCGACGACGATTCCGATGCGCATCCGCGGCTCCCCCTCCAGGGCGGTTGTAGGTTCGGAAACGTGAAATCTATCTCAAAACCAGAGCCCGCGCCCGAGGGAAAGGCGCCACCCCTGTTCAGCGATCGCGCTGTACCGCCACCGGCAGGCTGTCCAGGCGTTGCCATTCGGGCTGCTGCAGCAGGGCAGGATCGGCCAGCACGGCCGCCATCAGCGGATGGGCGTCGTTGCCCCAGAACAGTTCCTGGTCGATGGCCAGGGTCGGGACCCCGAACACCCCGGCGCCGATTGCGGCCTCGGTGTTGCGCCGCAGCTGTTCCTTGACCGCCGGGGCGGCGATGGCGCTGGCGACATCCTCGATGCCCAGCTGCGCACCCGGTTCGCGCAGGGCCTCGGCGCTGTCACCGGCATGGCCGTCGCGCCAAATCCAGTCGAACAGCACGTCCACCGCCTGTGCGCTGGCTCCGGCGGCCAGGCACAGGCGCAGCGCCGACAACGGATTGAACGGATGGCCGGGCGGGAAGCGCATCGGCGTGCCCTCGGCCTGCGCGGTCCATTGCAGCTGGCGGTACATGAAACGGCGCTTGGCCGGAATCTCGGCCGGCCCGAGATTGCCCAGGTGATGCAGCACCGCGCCGAAGGCGATCGGCACGGTCTGGATCTGCGCGAACTGCGGCAACTGTTTCAGCTTCTGCCAGTGCAGGTAGGAGTAGGGCGAGACGAAGTCGAAGTACCAGCGCAGGGTGGCCATGGTGGTGTCCTTCAATGCAGTCAGGGCTGCGCATTGCGCTGCAGGTAGCGATCACGCAGGTCGGTCTGGCGCGAGCGCATCGGCATCGCACGCCCGCCCAGCCAGACCTGTTCGGCATAGTGCGCCACGTCCAGCGGGTCGCCTTCCCACAGCACCAGGTCGGCGCGCTTGCCGGGCTCGATGCTGCCGATCTGGTCGGCCACGCCGAACGCCTGTGCGGGTACCCGGGTCAGCCCGGCCAGACCGTCAGCCCAGGGCAGGCCGTTGGCCACTGCATTGCCAGCCAGCTGGCGCATCTTGCGCGCATTGTGGGTGGCGTCGCCGCGCTGCACGAACGACACCGGCACGCCTGCACGCTGCAGGCGTGCGGCGGTTTCCAGGGTGGCACCGATCTGGTCGAAGCTGGCTGGCAGGTTGGCCAGCACGTCGACGAATACCGGCACGTGCGCAGCGGCCAGCTCCGGCGCGACCTGCCAGGCTTCGCTGGCACCGGCAATGGCGATCTTCACCTTCTCGCGTGTGGCCCAGCGCAGCAGCTGGCGGATGTCCGAGGCACGATCCACCTCCACCACGATGCGGCCCTGGCCGGCCAGGTAGCGACTGAGTGTGCGGCGCCCGGCCGGGGTCAGCAGCGCGTGCGGCGAGTCTGCAGCCACCTGGCCGCGTGCTTCGTCGACCATCTGTTGCAGCAGCATCCATTGCGCGGCGCGCGAATGGCCGGTCAGTTCGGAGGCGGCCGCACCGATGCGCAGGAACAGGGCACGCGGGCCGATCGGGTCGGCGCTGCCGTCCAGCCGCATCACGCCGCCCTGGCCGGCCACGAAACCACCACCGGTGGCTGCCCCCAATGCAGTGAAGCCGATGCCTTCCAGGCGCGTGACCGGAATCAGCACCGAGGCCGGGTTGTAGGCGAGGGTGACGTCGAATTCCGGGCGCAGCGGCTGCTCACCGAGCTTCAACGAACTGTCCACCGTGCTCGATTCACCCGAGACCTCTTCGATGCCGGTTTCGGTGATGCCACCGAACAGGGCCGGGGTCAGCGGCCTGCCATTGGCTTCGACCACGGTCGCCCCGGCCGGCGCGGACAGGCCGGGGCCGACCGCGCGGATGATGCCACCCTGGACCAGCACATCGGCGTTGTGCAGGCTGCCGCGTGCGCTGGCTGTGTGCACCGTTGCGTTGCGCACCAGCAGGTCCTGTGCCTGTGCGGATGCGGAGATGCAGGCCAGCACCATGACAGTAGCGCCGAACCATGCTCGGCTGCCCTTCGCGGCAGACTGCGCCAACTGCTTGAGCACCATCATCAACGCACCTCCTGGCCAAGCTGGAAATCAGAACGCGGCGTCGCTGCCGGTGCACTGCGGTCGTACAACCTGCGGCCATCAATGAAGACCTGCTCGGCCAGCGCGTAGGAACTGAAAGGGTTGCCGTTCCAGACCACCACGTCGGCCATCTTGCCGGCCTCCAGTGTGCCGGTCTGGCCTTCAATGCCCAGCGCCTTGGCGGCGTTGGCGGTCATCCAGGTGATGGCGTGTTCGGGCGTGATCTCCGGCATGCGCGCGCGGCGCGCGGACGCCATCACCTTGGCCGCTTCCTGGTTCAGGCGCTGGATGCCCTCGGGTGAATCGGAGTGGACGATGGCGCAGCTGTTCTTCGGCCGGTCGACCAGCGCGATGTTCTCCGGAATGCCGTCGAAGGCTTCCATCTTGAAGCCCCACCAGTCGGCCCACAGCGCACCGCAGACGCCGTCGGCGGCCAGCCTGTCGGCCAGCTTGTAGGCCTCCACGCCGTGGTGGAAGGCGGCTACCTTGAAGCCGAATTCCTTGGCCAGATCGAGCATGGTGGCCATCTCGTCGGCGCGGTAGCAGTGGATGTGCACGCGGATGTCGCCTTCGATCGCGCCGGCCAGCGTGTCCAGCTTGAGATCGCGCTTGCCGCCGGCATCACCGGCGCTGTCGCCCTTGTCGCTGCCGAACCAGCTCTTGCGCTTTGCCGGCTTGGGCTTGTTCTTGGCGATGTAGTCGGCGGCATCGATGAAGGCGGCACGATAGCCGGCCACGTTGCCCATGCGCGTGGCCGGGGTCACGCCCTTGCCCTCGCCATAGACCCGCTTGGGGTTCTCGCCGCAGGCCATTTTCAGGCCCCACGGCGCACCGGGGAACTTCATCGCCTGGTAGGTGATGGCCGGGACGTTCTTCAGCGTCACGCCGCGGCCACCGACAAGGTTGGCCGAGCCCGGCAGCACCTGCATGCTGGTCACGCCGCCGGCCAGCGCGGTGGCGAAGCCCGGGTCCTGCGGCCACACCGAGTGTTCGGCCCAGACGTTGGCGGTGACCGGTGCGGTCATCTCGTTGCCGTCGCTGTGCGCACCGACACCCGGGCTGGGATACACGCCCAGGTGCGAATGCACGTCGATCAGGCCCGGAGTGACCCACTTGCCCTGTGCATCAATGCGGGTGACGCCCGCATCGGCCTGCAGCTGGCGGCCGACGGCAACGATGCGGCCGTCGCGCAGCAGCACATCGGCGTTGTCCAGGCGCTGGCCGGTACCGGTCAGCACGGTGGCATTCTGGATCAGTACCGGCGCATCGGGATGGGCCTGGTAGGTGCTGGGGTAGGGATCGGCGACAAAGCGCGAGGCGCCCACCGCCGGAGCCGTGCTCAATGAAAGCAGCGCCAGGACCACCCCGGCGCGCAACAACGTCGATGCCATGCAGTTCCCCTTGCAACCTGGTCCAACCGCCGACGCTAGCCCGGTGGCGGCGGGCTTGCCAAGTGACCTTCTTCACAGGACGGTCGACGGCGGCTCGACTGCACCGGCCGGGTGGCCGAAAATACCCGGTCCCCCGCCGTACCGGACCGCCCATGAAAAGCAAGCAGGAAATCGTCGACAACTGGCTGCCCCGGTATACCGGCGTGCCTCTGGACCAGTTCGGCCAGCACATCCTGCTGACCAACTTCGGCGGCTACCTGCATACCTTTTCCGAGCTGACCGGTGCGCCGGTCATCGGCCTGGACCGGCCGATGGCAAGCGCCACGATCGACGGCATCACCATGATCAACTTCGGCATGGGCAGCCCCAATGCCGCGATCATCATGGACCTGCTGTCGGCGGTGATGCCCAAGGCGGTGCTGTTCCTGGGCAAGTGCGGCGGCCTCAAGCGCAAGAACCAGCTGGGCGACCTGGTGCTGCCGATCGCTGCGATCCGTGGCGAGGGTACCTCGGGAGACTACCTGCCGCCGGAAGTGCCGGCGTTGCCGGCGTTCGCGCTGCAGCGTGCGGTCTCGACCATGATCCGCGACCTTGGCCACGACTATTGGACAGGCACCGTCTACACCACCAACCGCCGGGTCTGGGAGCACGACGAGGCCTTCAAGGAGCGGCTGCGGGCGATGCGCTGCATGGCCATCGACATGGAAACCGCCACCGTGTTCGCCGCCGGCTTCGCCAACCACATCCCCAGCGGTGCGCTGCTGCTGGTGTCGGACCAGCCGATGATCCCCGATGGGGTCAAGACCGAAGCCTCCGATGCCAAGGTCAGCTCCCAGTTCGTGGAAAACCATATCCAGATCGGTATCGAGGCGCTTAAGCTTATCCGGCGCAACGGCAAGTCGGTCCGCCACCTGCGCTTCGACGAATGATGACGATCGCCTGGCGCGGCGCGCCGGCCCTGGGGAGTAGGTGATGGACGTTGCCGCGCAAGTGGTGGAATTCTGGAAGGAGGCGGGCCCTGCGAAGTGGTTCGCCCGCGACGACGCGTTCGACGCGCAGTTCCGCCAGTTGTTTCTGGATGAGCATTTCGCCGCCGCTTCGCGCGCGCGCGAACATTGGCTGGGCAGTGCCGAAGGGGCGCTGGCCCTGATGCTGCTGCTCGACCAGTTCCCGCGCAACTGCTTCCGGGGTACTGCCCATTCCTACGCCACCGATGGCCTGGCCCGGCATTACGCCATGCGCGCCATCGAGGAAGGCCTGGACCTGCAGCTGGTGCCGAAGCTGCGCGCCTTCATCTACCTGCCGTTCGAGCACTCCGAGGATCCGCTGGACCAGGACCGCTCGGTGGCGATGTTCGACGTGCTGGGTGACAAGGAATACCTGCAGTACGCCGAACTGCACCGCGACATCATCCGCCGCTTCGGTCGTTTCCCGCATCGCAATGCCGTGCTCGGTCGCTTCCCCACGGCGGAAGAACTGGATTACCTGGCCGAAGGCGGGTTCGCCGGCTAAGAAAAAGGGGACGGAGGGGATTAAGTCGTTTGTGCCATAAACGACTTAATCCCCTCCGTCCCCTTTTTCAGTGCCGATCAGTACTTCGGCACGCCGTTGTCCACCTCTTCCGACCAGGCGTTGATGCCGCCGGTGACGTTGAACACCTTGGTGAAGCCCAGTGCACGGAACTGCTCGGCAGCCCGTGCGCTGCGGCCGCCGTGGTGGCACATGAAGGCCAGTGCGGTGTCCTTGGGCAGGGCCTCCAGCTCCGCACGGCCGTTGCCGTCGAAACTCTTGAACGGCACGCCCACAGCAGCGATCTCGCGCTCCTCGGCCGGGCGCACGTCCACCAGGGTGATGTTGCCGGCACGCACCAGGTCATCGGCATCACGCACGCTGATTTCCTGCACCGGCTTGGGTGCGTTCGGATTGTCGATGGCCAGGCCCTTGCCGCGGATGTCGTCCACCCAGTCGATGGTGATGCCGTTGGCGCGCCGGGCGCTGGACAGGTCGAACTGCACGCGCAGCCCATTGGACTCGGCAGCGATCGCGCCTTCGTCATGCGGGGCCAGCTGGAAGTTCGGCTGGAAGCCGGCGTCGATGGTCAGCTGCAGGGCAGCGCCCGGGGCGTCGGCCAGCGCGCCCTTGAGCATTTCCACAGCGGCCGGGGTGACGGTGATGCTCGGCGGGGTGCGGTCCGGTGCGGCCAGGCCCAGCACGCTGCTCAGTTCGCCGCTGGCGGCCATCTGCAGCACGATGTCGCTGCCGCCGACCAGTTCGCCGTCGATGTACAGCTGCGGGATGGTCGGCCAGTCGCCGTAGGCCTTGATGCCTTCACGGATTTCCTGGTCGGCCAGCACGTTGACGTGGGCGAACTCGACACCGAGGTCCTGCAGCGCGCCCACGGCCTTGGCCGAGAAGCCACACTGCGGCATCGACGGCTGGCCCTTCATGAACAGCACGACGCGGTTGGCGTTGAGGATGGATTCGATGCGCGAACGCAGGGCGGGATCGAGGGACATGGACGTCGGGGTTCCGGGAATTCGAATCATCAATTCTACCCCCCATGGCATCATGGGGGATGAGCAACGCAGGAACATTGCATCGCATCCCGACCCGGCCCTGGCGCTGGCTGCCCTGGCTGGTGGCGTCGCAGTTGGCCGTGATCCTGGTATGGGTACTGGCAGGCTGGCACTGGGCCCTGCCGCTGATGGTGGCCAGCCACGCGCTGTTCATGGTGCCGATATTCCTGCCCAACAGCCGTTTCTACGCGCCGGTATTGAGCCGGGTGCCGGACGCTGGCAACAGTGTCTGGCTGACGATCGATGACGGCCCCGGCCCGGAAACCCGTGCCGTGCTCGACCTCCTGGACCGCCACCAGGCGCGTGCGACCTTCTTCCTGGTGGGGGACCGTGCACTGGCGCAGCCGGAACTGGTGGCCGAGATCCTGCGCCGTGGCCACGATCTCGGCAATCACAGTCTCAGCCACCCGCAGGCCCGCTTCTGGCGCCTGGGCCCAGCGGCGATGCGGGCCGAGATCGAAGGCTGCCAGCATGCGCTGCAGGCGCTGAGCGGGCATCCGGTGCGCTGGTATCGCTCGGTGGTGGGCATGACCAACCCGTTCGTGGCGCCGGTGTTGAAGGCGCTGGGCCTGGTGCGCGTGGGCTGGAGTGCCCGCGGTTACGACGGCGTCGGCTGCACGCCGGAGGGCGTGCTGGCGCGGTTGCTGCCGGACCTGCGCCCAGGGGCCATCGTGCTGCTGCACGAGGGCGCCGCCCACGGCCACAATCTGGCGATCATCGAGCGCGTGCTGCAGGCGCTGGACGAGCGCGGCCTGAAGGCGCGGCTGCCGGTCAGCTGACACGGATGCAGTAGCGCCGGGCGATGCCCGGTGGGTTCCACGGGCGCCGCTGCGCTCGCCGGGCATGGCCCGGCGCTACCGGTTCCGCCGCGCTACCAGCAGCCAGCTGTTGAACGGCGTACGCCCATGCAGTGGCCGGGGGGCGGCCACCTGCAATCCCGCTTCGGTCAGTGTCGCCTGCAGGACCTGCGGGTCAGGATAGTGGCGCGGCCGCGTGCCCATCCAGCCGACCAGCCAGGCCAGCCGATCCGCCACCCGCGTGGTGCGGTCGCGGCCATCGCCGGTGGCCAGCGGCGTGCGCAGCAGCAGGCAGCCGCCGGGGGCCACCCGTGCACTGGCCGCGCGCAGCAGTGCCTGCTGTGGGTCCGCGTCCAGGTACTGCAGCACGTCCAGCAGCAGGACGTGCCCGGCCTGCGCCGGCAGTGGCGCCTGCACGTCCACGCAGTCGAAGAGCACGTCATGCAGCTCGACGGCGGCACGTTGCGCGCGGGCGATCTTGCCCGCATCCACGTCCACGCCCAGGTAGCGCTGGGTGCCGCCGCGCTGGCGCAGTACATGGGCGAACAGGCCCAGCCCGCAGCCGAGGTCCAGCACCGGCTGCCCGTCGTCAGGCAGATGCTGCAGCACGCCGTCGTACAGCGGATCGCTGCCGAGCTTGCCGCGGGTGTAGTAGTAGTCGCGGCGGCTGCCCCAGGCCTGCGCCGGGCGGAACGCTTCGGCGATCAAGCGGGCCTGCGGGGCCGTCAGGGGAGCACAGGGCAGGGGCGGGCCGTTCCGTGGCGTGCCGTCCATCGCCTCAGTCCGTGCCGCCAAGCAGATGCGCGGCAACCGGCAGCGCGCGCGCGCTCCACAGCGCGTACATCCGCGCTGAAGGATGCAGGCCGTCCTCGGCGATCATCGTCGGGTCTTCGCCCTGCGCGCGGCTGATGTCGGTGATGTCGACGAAGGCTGCGCCGTGCCGGGTGCTGATCACCTTGGCGGCGGCATTGAACTCGTCGGTCTCGATCTCGATCGCGGCCAGGTCGCGGCCACTGCCGACACCGAACGGGGTGGCGCCCCAATCGGGGAAGGACAGCACCAGCACGCGGCCGGCATCACCGCCGGCGAAGCCGATCGCCCGCTGCAGCAGGGCCTGGAACTGGCTGCGGTACTCGTCCAGCGGACGCCCGCGGTACTGGTTGTTGACGCCGATCAGCAGGCTGACGAAATCGAACGGGCCCTGTGGTGCAGCCGCGTCGATACCCGCATCGAGCTCGTCGGTCGTCCAGCCGGTGGTCGCAATGGTCTGCGGGTCGGCCAGCGCCACGTCCTGCGCGCGCAGCGCGGCGGCCAGCTGGTGTGGCCAACGGCCTTCGACTGCAACCGCTTCACCGATGGTGTACGAATCGCCCAGCGCCAGGTAGGACAGCGCCACGGCTCAGGCCACCGAGCGGCGAGGCTTCAGCGGCACGACCTTGGTCGCATCCTCGGCGCGGCGCGCCAGCACACGGTCGATGCGGGCGAACACATCGCGCATCACCGAGGCCTCCGGCATCAGGGTCACGCGGAAATGGTGGCGGTACGGCACGTTGAAGCTCGAGCCCGGCACCACCAGCACGCCTTCGTTGTTCATCAGGTCCAGCGCGAAGTTGTGGTCGTCGAAGCCCTTCGCAGCGGCGCCGACCACGGCCGGGAACGCGTACAGCGCGCCGGCCGGCGCGACCAGCGACAGGTGCTCGCTGGCTTCGCAGGCCTCGATCACCGCGCGGCGGGTTTCATACAGGCGGCCGCCTGGCGTGCACAGCTCGGAGATGGTGTCCGGGCCGTTCACCGCAGCTTCGATGGCGTACTGGCCTGGCACGTTGGCGCACAGGCGCAGCGCGCCGAGCAGGTCCAGCGCAGCGCGGAAGTCGCCCAGGCGCGCATCGTCGCCGCTGAGGTGGGCCCAGCCCACGCGCCAGCCGCAGGCGCGGTGCACCTTGCTCAGGCCGCTGAAGGTCAGGCACGGATGGTCGCCGGCCAGCGGCGCGACCGGCTGGAACACCGCGTCGTCGTACAGGATCTGGTCGTAGATCTCATCGACCAGCAGCAGCAGGTTGTGGCGGCGCGCGATTTCCACCACGCGCTCCAGCAGTTCGCGCGGGTAGCTGGCGCCGCTGGGATTGTTCGGATTGATCAGCACGATGGCGCGGGTGCGCGAAGAGACCAGCGTCTCGATCTCGCTCGGGTCCGGCTGGAATCCGTTCTCCGGCGCGCAGCGGTAGTACACCGGGCGGCCATCGTTGAGGATGGTCGAAGCCGACCACAGCGGGTAGTCGGGCGAGGGCACCAGCACTTCATCGCCCGGGTTGAGCAGCGCACGCAGCGACAGGTCGATCAGCTCGCTGACGCCGTTGCCGAGGAAGACGCGGTCCGGATGTGCATCGGGTGCGCCACGACGGGCGTAGTAGCTGGCGATGGCTTCGCGGGCCACCGGCAGGCCCTGCTGGTGGGTGTACGGGTCGGTGCGGCCCATGTCGTCGGCGATCGCGCGCTGCAGGTGCTCGGGCGCGCGGAAACCGAAAGCGCCCGGATTGCCGATGTTGAGCTTGATCAGCTTGCGGCCCTGCGCCTCCAGCTCCCGGGCTCGCCGCGCCAGTTCTCCGCGGATTTCGTAGCGCACTTCGGAAAGGCGCTCGCGGATGGCCAGGGGCTTGGGCGAGTTGGTGGACATGGGAGCTGGGCCGTCGAAAGGCATGGGGCTTCCATCCTACCGGAATTGCTGCAATGCATGGCAAGGGCTCCGGGCCCGTCACTGCTGGGCTGGCAGGGCGCTGGCACAGGTAGAATGGCGGCGATGACCCAGACCCCCGATTTCATCGCCCTGCAGACCATCGGCTGGCCCTGGCCGGGCCCGCCGCAGCAGGCCGACTGGCAGGCCGCGATGGCCGCGCACCCGCAGGCCAGCCCGGCACGGGTGATCGAACAGCACCGCACCCACTACGTGGTGGCCGATGGCCCGGATGCCTCGATCAAGGCCGAGTCGCTGCCCGAATGGCAGCGCCCGCGCTTCCCCAGCCATGAACGGCCTGCAGTGGGCGACTGGGTGCTGCTCGACGGCATCCGCATCGTCGCGCTGCTGCCGCGGCGTACCGCGATCAAGCGCGGTGCGGCAGGCGAGCATTACCACCAGCAGGTGATCGCGGCCAACATCGATACGGTGTTCATCGTCTGCGGGCTGGATGCCGACTTCAACCCGCGCCGCATCGAGCGCTACCTGCTGCTGGTCGGCGGTGGCGGTGCCGAACCGGTGGTGGTGCTGACCAAGGCCGACCAGACCGAGTACAGCGAAGACGCACTGGCGGTGCTGGAAGAGCTGGAGATGCAGGGTATCGCGCTGCATGCGATCAATGGCCTGGATGCCGACAGCGTGGCGGTGCTGCAACCGTGGCTGGGCCCGGGCCGCACGGTGGTGCTGGTGGGCTCGTCCGGTGCCGGCAAATCGACGCTGACCAACACCCTGCTGGGCGAGCAGCGGATGAAGACCAACGCGGTGCGCGCCAACGATTCGCGCGGACGCCACACCACCACGCACCGCGCACTGATGCCGCTGCCGACCGGCGCCTGCCTGATCGACACCCCCGGCATGCGCGAGCTGAAGCCGACCGGTGAAGAGACGCTGTCCGAAGGCGGCTTCGCCGATATCGAAGCGCTGGCCGCACAGTGCCGTTTCAACGACTGCAAGCACCAGCAGGAACCGGGCTGTGCCGTACGCGCAGCGATCGACGCAGGTGAGATCGAAGAGAGCCGGCTGCTCAACTACTTCAAGCTGAAGGAAGAAGTGGCCGCCGCCGCCGCCAAGCTGGCGGTCCGCCAGGCCGAGACCGCGCAGGAGCGTGGCGGCAAGAAGGGCAAGGGCCAGCAGTTCCGCCCGGCCGGCAAGCCGCGTAGGCGCTGATCGGTACCGCGGGGGCGGATCCCATTGCACCGCAATGGGCGCTGACCCCTGCAATGAACCCGCCTCTGCCTGCTTCGGGCAGATGCCAACTGCCCGCTCCTGACAGGTGCCAACCCTGGTTGGCACGGGTGTGTCCGAAGCCCACCGTCGGCGGACGCCAACCAACGTTGGCACCTACCAAAGCAAGGGCAGGGCGCTATAGTCCGCGCATGGAACCGACTGCGACGCTGGACCGTGACGTGGCCCACCATGCAGCGCTCGATGCGCGCCTGGTCGAGGCCGTGGGAGGCATCCGCCTGCTGGGCCTGACCAGTTGGCCGGCAACGGTGCAGGCACCGTTCCTGGATAGCGTGGCACGTGGTCAGCCGGTGCTGCCGAAGGTGGATTACCCACGGCTGGACTTCAGCGAAGAACGTCGCGCGCTGGCCGCGATCGCCGCCGACTGCGACGACAGCCACCCACTGGGCCACTACGTGCGGCAGTCGGCGCAGAGCTGGGACCTGGCCGCGCAGCTGCTGGAAGGGCTGGGCACCGCCGCGGTCGATACCTGTTCGGTGCAGCTGTTCGGCGCACCCGAGCAGCCGCTGCCGGGCAATGGCCCGAGCACGCGCGAAGCAGCGCGCCACTTCATCCAGATTGCCGCCGAACTGGACCACGAACTGCTGGCGCCGGAAGAGCAGGTGCCAGTGTCGGCCATCGCCCTGCAGCTGCAGCTGCAGAACGACCTGGATGCCTTCTTCGAATCGCGCATCATCCAGGTGCAGCTCGACCCGGAACTGGTGTCCAAGGCGGCTGCCGGCCCGACCCGCATCCGACTGCGCACCAGTGCCCGCTTCAGTGCCTACGACCGCGCGCAGCTGTTCCACCACGAAGCGCTGGTGCATTCGCTGACCGCATTGAATGGCCGCGAACAGCCGGTGCTGCCGAGCCTGGCATTGTCTTCGCCGCGGGTGACCGCGACACAGGAAGGCCTGGCCACGTTCGCCGAGCAGATCACTGGCAGCATCGACATCGAGCGCCTGAAGCGCATCAGCCTGCGTACCGAAGCGATTGCGATGGCACGCGAAGGCGCCGATTTCATCGAAGTGTTCCGCTATTTCTGCGACGCCGGGCAGAATGCGGAGGAGAGCTTCGCCTCGGCACAGCGCGTGTTCCGCGGCGTGCCGCCGAATGGCGGCCTGGCCTTCACCAAGGACACGGTGTACCTGCGCGGCCTGGTGTCGGTGCACACCTTCTTCCGCCACATGCTGGCCGAGGACCGCCTGCAGGTCTGCCGCTGGTTGTTCGCCGGCAAGATGAGCCTGACCGATGCGATCGCGTTCGCGCCGTTGTTCGAGGCGGGGGTGCTGAAGCCGCCGCGCTGGCTGCCGCACTGGGTGAGCCGGGCGAACGGCCTGGCCGGGATGCTGGCGTTCTCGCTGTTTGCCAACCGGATACGGATGGACCAGCTGGCGCCGGAATGAAATGCGTTGGCGGGATGATGCGCTGGCGCCTCGATTGATGTCGCTGGGCGGCGGTGGGGCACCCTGGCCAGGACACGCCGTAAACCCATCCATGGGGGCTCGATCGGCGCATCCATGCGCCTCACGGTCCTGGCCAGGGTGCCCCACCGCCGCCAGACAGTTTCCCGCGCGGGCGGCAGCACATCATCGCGCCGAAGGGATTGCGCTTGAAAAGCAAAGAGCCGGGCAATGCCCGGCTCTTTGCTTCTGCTCTTCTTTGCCTTCCGCACCGTGGCGCGGGAAGCCGTCGAGCAGGGTCGGATGGGCCGGCGCAGGACCGTTGGCGCCATGGATGGCGCCATCGAGCCCCCATGGATGGGTTTACGGCGTGTCCTGCGCCGGCCCATCCGGCTCTGCCCCGCGATGATAATCAAGACGCTGCGGAGCAACGCTTTCGACTTAGAACTCCGCCGCCACCGTCATGAACAACTGACGCGGTGCGCTCGCATGGATCGCATAGCGCGTACCCTTCGGATCGGTCGGTGCGAACGAACTCAGCTGGCCCGCATAGCGCTTGTTGGTCAGGTTGGTCGCATTCAACGACACCCGCACGTTGCGCAGGCCCAGGCCCGGGCCGAAGTCGTAGCCCGCACCAGCGTCGAAGGTGGTCACGCCCGGCACCGACTGGTCGTTGGTGTAGGTGTAGTAGCGCTTGCCGGTGTACTTGGCACGCAGGCTGGCGAAGAAGCCGTCACGATTCCAGCTGATCTCGCTGGAGGCCATGCGCTGCGGCGTATCCACCGTGATCTTGCCGGCCACCGGCACGATCGCGCCACCCGAGGTGTAGTCATCCTCGTAGGTGGTCTTGTTCCAGGACAGCGCGTTGTACCACTGCAGGCCGTCGATCGGCTTGAGGATGAAGGTCAGCTCCGCACCGTGGCTCTTCACCGAACCGACGTTGATGAAGCGCGTCACGCACTCCGGACGCGTGCCGACTTCGATGCTGGAACACGGGTTCAGCGACAGCAGGCGGTTGTCGAACTTCACGTTGTACGCGGCGATCGAGGCCTGGTACTTCTCGCCGAAGGTACGGAAGCCGGCTTCCAGGCTCTTGGACTTCTCCGGCTCCAGGCCGGCGCCGGCCGCGAACGATTCCGGCGACACCTGCAGCGGGCCACCGCTGCCGCCACCGACGAAGGCGGCGATGTTCTCGGCGTACGAGGCGAACAACTCGTTGTTGGCGTTGAGCTTGAAGCCCAGGCCCACCTGCGGCAGCACCGACTTCTTGGCGGTCAGCGTGCCCGAGGCGATGCTGGTTTCCACGCCCGGCTGGGCGGTGGCGCGCATGCGGGTGTTCGGGCTCTTGATGCCCACGTCCACGGTCAGGCGCTGGTCCAGGAAGCGCATGCGGTCCTGCACGTAGAACTGGCGCGTGCGGATGTCGAAGTCCTGGTTGAACAGCAGGCGGTCCGGATTCTTCAGGTACAGGTCGTCCAGGAACGGGCCGCTGATGTAGTAGAAGTTGCGCGAGACGTTGTGGTCGTTCTGCTCGTACCACAGGCCGGCCTCCAGTTCGTGGATGCCCACCGTCCACGACAGCGCGGCGGTCACGCCATCGCGGTTGATCGTGTAGTTGGTGCTGCGGATCGAAATCGGCAGCATCCTGTCGGTGCCCGGGTAGGACGGCTGGCCCGGTGCCCACCAGTGGCCCTGGCCACGGTTGTCGTGGTGGTAGGCCAGCAGCTTCAGGCGACCCTGCTCGCCCAGGCGCAGGTCGGCATCGACCGAATAGAGGTTGTCGTCGCGAAGTGCACGGCTCTGGTAGTACGCATCGTCGATGCTGTTGACGCCGCCGCTGAACTTGCAGCGTGCCTTGTTGTAGGTGCCCGGCGCGCAGTACGCAGCGGCGACGGCGCGATCCCAGTCCGGCGCGTAGATGTTCCAATCCCAGCCCAGGCCACGCGCCAGCATGTCCTTGGACAGGTAGGCGTAGTTGGCCTGGCTGGCGCGCGAGGTGGCCACGAACGCACCGAAGCGGTGGTCGCCGACATTCCACACTGCCTTGGCGTTGAACTGGCGGGTGGTCTGGTTCTGGTAGGGCGCGGCCCACATGTCCTGGTCCTGGTGCACGCCGGACACATAGGCCGAGAAGCCGTTGATGTCACCGGTATCCACGCGCAGGTAGCCACGGCGCTGGCTGTTGTCGCCGACGGTGACGCTGGCGCGGCCACCGAACTCGGTGGACGGGTCCATCGAGAAGTACTGGATGGTGCCGCCCAGGTTGCTGGTCGAGGCCACGCCGAGCGAACCGATGCCCTGCGACAGCTCGGCACCGGCCAGGTTCTCGGCGATGATCGCGCGGGCGATGCTCAGGCCGTTGTAGTTGCCGTAGCTGTTGTCGCCCAGTGGGATGCCGTCCAGCGTGTAGCCGAGGCGGCTCTTGTCGAAGCCGCGCAGGCTGATGGTCTGCGATTCTTCGTTGGCGCCGAAGGCATCGTTGGACTGCACCGACACGCCCGGCAGGCGGTCGAGGATCTTCTGGCCGCTGGTGCCCGGCGGCAGCACCTGCTTGTCGACGGTGGTGATGCGCTGCACCTGGCGGGTCTCGCCCTGACCGATCACGGAGACGGTATCCAGCGTCTGCGCGCTCAGCGCGGCATCGGTGCTGGCGCCGGTATCGGCGGCGGTGGCGGCATGGGCGCTGGTGGCGGCGGAGAGCGCGATCGCCACGGCGATCGTCAGGTGTCGGGTCTGCATGGTGGTCCGTTGCATTGGGGGTGGTCACCGGCACGCGTGCGCGGTGCATGGCCACTATGCGAACGGAACATGAAACCTTCTTTACGGAAAACCAACGAACGGTGCAGGGCAGTGGTGCGTGTCCTGCAACATGTTCGTCATGGTGGTAGGCCGGTGGGAATCAGAAGCGCTCCCCAGGCCAGCTCAATTTGAGCTGGTCCATGCAGTCGCGGTCATGTTCGGAGAATGAGAACCCGATCTGGATGCCGTTCACTACTGTGCCGAACACCGTCGACTCGTCCAGGCTATGCCCTGACGGCACGGAAAGGACATTGAAGTCGGGGTAGCGACGACCCATCTGCTTTCGCGAGATGCAGGCGCCGCTCAGCCGCAGCGTAATGCCTTTGATGATTCGCCCGGACGCGTCGGTGTAGATCTGGCCAGAGGGCCCCTTGATCCTCCCAGCGACCACGAATGGCGCCAGATCGATGGTGGCGCTGTCGCCCCGGCCCATTCTTGCTTCCGAACGCGAGCCGGCCGGAGCCAGGGGTGATAGCTGCGCGACAAGGTCAGAGCGTGACAGCTGCAAGGACCAGCGCTCCACGAGCCGCCAGGTTGCACCCGCCTCTTCCGCAGTGGCAGCGGGTGGCGTGGCCGCCAGGGGTGAGCTGGCGACCACAAGAAGCGCAATCAGCAATGCACGCATGCCTACCTCCTTGATCCGCGATTCCGGCCGTTCGTCCATCGGGCTCAGCGAGCGTTGGCAGGTATAGCACCGGTTCTGCCGATGTATCGGGCAATGCGTCCCGAATATGCAGAAGCAAAAAAAGGGGCCGCATCCCCCTCGCAAGCGAAGGTTCACCGGCCCCGCGCACTCCGTGGGGGAGGAGGTCCACGCCTTGCGTGGAGACGGGCTCAACCCATGTACAGACCACCGTTGACCGCGTAGTCGGCACCGGTCACATACGAGGCTTCATCCGACGCCAGCCACGCGCACAGGCCGGCCACTTCCTCGGGGCGGCCCAGGCGGCGCACTGGTACCGAGGCAGCCAGCCGGTCCAGCACATCCGGCGGGAAGCTGCTGATCGCCTGGCTGGCGATGTAGCCCGGCGACAGCGTGTTGACGGTGACCCCGCGCGACGCAACTTCGGCAGCCAGCGCACGGCTGAAGCCATGCATCGCGGCCTTGGCGGTGGCGTAGTTCACCTGGCCGATCTGTCCCTTGTGGGCACTGACCGAACCGATGTTGATGATGCGGCCCCAGCCCCGCGTGGCCATGCCGTCCACCACCTGCTTGGTCAGGTTGAACAGCGCGTTGAGGTTGGACGCGATCACCGCGTTCCAGTCCTCCACCGTCATCTGCCGGAACAGCAGGTCGCGGCTGCCGCCGGAGTTGTTGACCAGCACGTCCACTTCACCGACTTCGGCGCGCACCTTGGCGAACGCCGCGCTGGTCGAGGCCCAGTCGGTCGCGTTGCCTTCGGAGGCGATGAAGTCGAAGCCCTGTTCGCGCTGCTCGCGCAGCCAGTTGGCCTTGCGCGGCGAGTTCGGCGCGCAGCCGGCAACCACGGTGTGGCCGCTGCGGGCCAGGCTCTGGCAGATGGCAGTGCCGACACTGCCCATTCCACTGGTGACGTAAGCGATTCGAAGCGTCATTGCAGAAGGCTCCTTGGCAAAGGGTCAGGCGGCGAGGGGATACAGGCCGAACAGCAGGCTGCCGACCATCAGCAGCATCGAGATGGCGATGGCCCACTTCAGGGTGAACTTCTGGTGGTCGGCGAATTCGACCTTGGCCAGGCCCACCAGCAGGTAGGTGGACGGCACCAGCGGGCTGAGCAGGTGCACCGGCTGGCCGGCCAGCGAGGCGCGCGCCATTTCCACCGGGGTGATGCCGTAGTTGCCAGCGGCCTCGGACAGGATCGGCAGCACGCCGAAGTAGAACGCGTCGTTGGACATGAAGAAGGTGAACGGCATCGATGCCACCGCGGTGATCACCGCCAGGTACGGGCCCCACGATTCCGGAATGACGGCCAGGAAGCTGTGCGACATCGCTTCGACCATGCCGGTGTTGTTGAGGATGCCGGTGAAGATGCCCGCGGCGAAGATCAGCGACACCACCGACAGCACGTTGCCGGCATGGTTGACCACGCGACGGCGCTGCTCGGCCAGGTTCGGGTAGTTGATCACCAGGGCGATGGCGAAGCCGACCATGAACAGCACCGGCATCGGCAGCACGCCGATGATCAGCGCGGTCATCAGCGCCACGGTCAGGGCCAGGTTCACCCACAGCAGCTTCGGGCGCTTGATGTCTTCGGCGTCTTCCACGGTCGGCAGCGGATTGCTGTCATCGGACACGCTGTTGTCCATCCAGCTGCCGCCCTTGGGCAGGGTCACCACGCCGAGGCGACGGCGTTCCTTCAGGCCCAGGTACCAGGCCAGCAGCAGCACGCCGGCACAGGCGATCACCATCGACGGGATCAGCGGCACGAACACGTCGGCCGGGTCCACGTGCAGCGCGGTGGCCGCGCGTGCGGTCGGGCCGCCCCACGGGGTCAGGTTCATCACGCCGCCGGCGAGGATGGTCACGCAGGTCATGTTCAGCGCGTTCATGCCCAGCCGCTGGTACAGCGGCAGCATCGCCGAGACGGTGATCATGTAGGTGGTCGAGCCATCGCCATCGAGCGAGATCAGCATCGCCAGCACTGCAGTGCCAAGCACGATCTTCATCGGGTCGCCCTTGACGAAACGCAGGATCACCCGCACCAGCGGATCGAACAGGCCGGCGTCGATCATCACCCCGAAGTAGAGGATGGCGAACATCAGCATCACGCCGGTCGGCGCGATCTTCTTGATGCCCTCCAGCATCATCTCGTCGATGCCGGCACCGAAGCCACCGATCAGCGCGAACAGGATGGGAATGGTGATCAGGGCGACGAGCGGCGACAGGCGCTTGCTCATGATCAAGTACATGAACGTAATGACCATGCCAAAGCCGAGGATGCTCAGCATCATCTGCGGACTCCTTGCGAAAACAGGACGTGGGGAGTGGAAGGGGCCCGGGCGGAATGCCCGGAATGTCGGGCCTAGAAGTCGTACTGCAGGCGGCCGGTGACCGCGCGCGTGCGGTCCACCGTCACCCCGGCCAGGCGATCACGGTTACGGCTTTCGATCACGTTGAGCATGAAGCGCAGGTTGTCGCGCAGGTACCAGTTGCCACCCAGCGTCCAGGCTTCGGTACTGCCGCGACGCAGGTCCGGCGCACCGTCGAGATGCTGCGCGCCCCACATCTGGTCGTAGCGCAGCGCCACTTCGAAGGCACCGGCCTTGTGCCGGATGTCCTTCACCCGCGCGAATCGACCGGTCTTGCGGTCGTAGGCACGACTTTCGCCGGTGACGAACCAGCTGAGCATGCCGTAGGCCGCCATTACATCGCCGCGCTGCGCGCCGTCGTCGAAGGTTGCGCCACTGAACTCGCCCTGCCACGACAGCGGGCCGCGCACCTGCGCGTATTCCAGCGACCACTTGTTGACGTCGGTATCGCGGCCGGCGGAGAAGTCGACCAGGGTCAGGCGGCTGTTGTCGGACAGATGGCCGGCCGGGCGCGGGCGGATGCGCAGGCCGGGCACGCCGTTGGCGCCGGGGTTGTCGTAGGCCTCGCGGGCCAGCGACAGGCCCAGGTGCAGCACGTCGCCATCGCTGGGCGAGGGCGCCCAGGTGACGCGGCCACCGGCAGCGCGACCCTTCACCTGCCAGGCGTCGATGCTCTCCAGGCTGTAGAGGCTGACCGCCCAGGTGAAGTCACCGGGGTTGGCCTGCCAGGACGCACCCAGGCGGTACAGCGGCGCCAGCGTGGTGCCGGCGTTGCCGCGCTCCAGGAAGCTGCCGTAGTTGGAGCTGGTACGGTCATCCAGCGAGAAGTACTGCTTGAACTGGCCCACGGTCAGCTTGCCGGCCTTGCCGAAGCTGCGTGCCAGGTACACGTCCTTGGCCTCGACGCGGTCGCCGGAGAAATCGGCTTCCAGCTTGTAGTCGACCACGAAGAACTTGCCGGACACGTCAACCCACGCACGGCGGATTTCGGTGTCGTCCTTGTTCGGGGTGCCCCGGTTGTCGTTGTCGAAGGTAGCGAAGTCCAGGTGCAGGCGACCACCGAGGGTGGCGGTGACCGGACGGTCGTCTTCGGCGGCAATGGCCGGCGCCGACAGGGCAGCCAGCGCCACCATGGCGGCAGGGCGCCGCCAGGCAAACATGAATTCCACAAACCCTCCCAGGTGCGCGCCAGGCGCGCGGCAATCGTGGGCACCGGACGGTGCGCGGACGCAGTCTGGGTCGGGCAAGCTGTCATCGTCCTGTCAACGGATTGTGCGGTGCAGCGTAAAGCGGCCCGCTGCCGCCTCGGGGCGGGGCGCGGCGAGCGCGGCAGCGGCATGCGGTAGCATTCGTTTCCCTTCCCACCCCCGTGCCCATGCGCCTGCTGCTGGTCGAAGACAACCCGGATCTGGCCGATGCGATCATCCGCCGCATGCGCCGCAGTGGGCATGCCGTGGACTGGCAGGCCGATGGCCTGGCGGCGGCCAGCGTGCTGCGCTACCAGAGCTTCGACTTGGTGGTGCTGGATATCGGCCTGCCCAAGCTCGATGGCCTGCGCGTGCTGGCCGGCATGCGCGAGCGCGGCGACAGCACGCCAGTGCTGATGCTGACCGCGCGCGATGGCATCGAAGACCGCGTGCAGGCGCTGGATGTCGGCGCCGACGACTACCTGGGCAAACCGTTCGATTTCCGCGAGTTCGAAGCACGCTGCCGCGTGCTGCTGCGGCGTGCGCGTGGCCAGGCCAGCGAAGTGGTGCAGGTCGGTGGCTTCCAGTTCGACAACGCGGCGCACCGGGTCAGTCTCGACGGTGAACCGATCGAACTGCCCAACCGCGAGTACCGGCTGCTGGAGATCCTGGTCGGCCGCCTCGGCCAGGTAGTCGGCAAGGACGAAATCGGCAACGGCCTGTTCGGCTTCGACGACGAAGCCGGCCCGAATGCCATCGAGCTGTATGTCGGTCGCCTGAGAAAGAAGCTGGCAGGCGCACCGCTGCGCATCACCACGGTGCGCGGCGTTGGCTACCTGCTGGAAGCCAGTGACGGCAGCGCCGACGCCGATGGCTGACGCGCGTACCGCGAATGCCGCACCGGGCTCGCTGCGGCGCACGCTGCTGGTCTACCTCGGCGCGTTGCTGGCGGTGTTCGCGGTGGCCCTGCTGTTTGCCGCGCGCGGCTATGGCCAGCGCGCCGCCAACCGTTCCTACGACCATCTGCTGGTGTCCTCGGCACTGTCCATCGCCGATTCGGTGGCCCTGGTCGATGGCCAGTGGCAGGTCGATCTGCCCTATGCCGCGCTGGACCTGCTGGCGATGGCCCCGGAAGACCGTGTGTTCTATCGGGTCGCCGACAGTCGCGGCAACCTGATCACCGGCTACGGCGACCTGCCGGCGCCACCGCGTCGGCCCGGCACGCAACCGCAGCTGTTTGATGCGGCATACAGCGGCGAGACCGTGCGCTTCGTGGTGGTCGGCCGCAGTTTCGCCGCCGCGTCGGCGCAGGGCGAGGTGCAGGTGCAGGTCGGCCAGACCCGGCGTGCACGTGAAGCGGTTGCGCAGGACATGGTCAACCGTGCATTGCTGGCGATCGGTGTGCTGTCCGGGCTGCTGCTGGCGCTGGTGGCCTTTGGCGTGCATCGCGCGTTCCGGCCATTGGTGCGGGTGGAACGCGAGCTGTCGCGCCGCGAGCCGTCCGATCTGAAACCGCTGGATGCGCGCGTGCCGCGCGAGATGGACCAGATGGTGGCGGCGTTGAACCGCTTCATGGAACGACTGTCCAGCAGCAACGAGACCTTGCGCGCGTTCATGGCCGAGGCCGCGCACCAGATGCGTACGCCGTTGGCTGCCCTGCGCGCGCAGGCACAGCTGGCGCTGGATGACGACGACCCCGAGGACATGCGGCGCAGCCTGCAGGCGATCGAACGCAATGCCACCCACATGAGCCGGTTGCTGAACCAGCTGCTCAGCGATGCCAGCGTGATCCATCGCTCGCATCTGCAGCGCTTTGCAGCGGTGGACCTGGCCGAGACCGTGCACCAGGCCCTGCATGAAGCACTGCCGCAGGCCGGCCCGGCACCGCGCGTACAACTGGCGATGACCGCCGAGCCGGTACAGGTACATGGCGATGCGCTGCTGTTGCGCGAGGCGATCAAGAACCTGGTCGACAACGCGTTGAAGTACGGTGGTGATGGGCCGTTGCAGATCGCATTGACCGTGGAAGGCGGGCAGGCCGTGCTGACCATCGCCGACCACGGTGCCGGCATTGCCGCCGCCGATGCCGAACGCGTGTTCGAGCGCTTCGCCCGTGGCGAAGGCGCGCCGTCCGGCGGCGCCGGGCTTGGCCTGGCCATCGTCAAGCGCGTGGTCGACAGCCATGGCGGTCGCATCGACCTCAGCAACCGTCCGCAGGGCGGGCTGGTCGCCACCATCCGCCTGCCCCGGAGCAGTCCATGATCCGCCTGTTCGCTGCTGCCGTTGCCTTGCTGCTGGCCCTGCCGGTGCTTGCGGCACCGGGCGACGTGCGCCGCTTCCCGGCCCAGGCAAAGGCCACTGCGCAGCTGCGCATCCTCGGCACCACCGACATCGAAGTGTTCGCGGTAGTGATTGCCGACTACCAGCGGCTGCACCCCGGCACTGAGGTGGTGTACGAGGACATCATCACCCAGGACCTGTACGCGCGGTACCTGCACGACCGCGGCGGACCGGCATCGCCGGACCTGCTGATCTCCAGCGGCATGGACCTGCAGACCAAGCTGGTCAACGACGGCCACGCGCTGTCGCATCGTTCGGCGCAGACCGCTGCGCTGCCGGCCTGGGCGCAGTGGCGCAACGAGGCCTTCGGCATCAGCTACGAGCCGGTGGTGATGGTCTACAACACCCGCGCACTGCCGGCTGCGAAGGTGCCGCACACGCGTCGGCAACTGCTGGACCGGTTGCGCGCGGAGGGGGCACCGCTGCGCGGCAGGGTCGGTACCTATGACATCGAGCGCAGCAGTGTCGGCTACCTGTTGTCTACCCAGGATGCGCAGCGTGGCAGCATCGCCGGCGCGTTGCTGGGCGCGCTGGGCGACAACGACGTCGTGCGCGAGGAGCGCACCGGCGTGCTGCTGGACAAGGTCGCCAGCGGACAGCTGTCGCTGGTCTACAACGTGCTCGGCTCCTACGCGCAGGCGCGCATCGACGCGGGTGCGCCGCTGGCGATCGTGGAGCCCGAGGACTACACGCTGGTGGTGCTGCGTACCGCGGTGATTCCACGTACCGGCCCACACCCGGAAGAAGCCCGGCGCTTCCTCGACTACCTGTTGTCACCGCGTGGCCAGCAGGTGCTGTCGCGCGAGGCACGCCTGATGCCGATCGTGACCGGCAACGCACGTGGCGACGATGCGCCCGGCCGCAGCCGCCGCCCGATCCAGCTCGGCCCGGGCCTGCTGGTGTATCTGGACGCGCTCAAGCGCCGCCAGTTCCTGGACGCCTGGCGCAGCAGCGTGGAGCCGGCGGGGCGCTGAGGCTCCGGCCTGCCCGTACAATGGCGGCATGAGCGAATACACCATCCTGATCGCCGATGACCACCCGCTGCTGCGTTCGGCGGTGGTGCAGTCGTTGCGGCAGAGCCTGCCGCTGGCGCAGGTGCGCGAGGTCGCCAGCGCCGAGGCATTGGCCGAAGCGCTGGATGCCCACCCGGATGTGGACCTGGTGCTGCTGGACCTGACCATGCCCGGCGCGCACGGTTTCTCCGCGCTGCTGCACGTGCGCGGCTCGCATCCGGACATTCCGGTGGTGATCCTCTCGTCCAACGACCACCCGCGGGTGATCCGTCGTGCCCAGCAGTTCGGCGCGGCTGGTTTCATTCCAAAGTCTGCTCCGGCCGAGACCATCGGCGAGGCGGTGCAGGCGGTGCTCGATGGTGGCCTGTGGTTCCCGGCGATGGCCGCCGAGCGTTCGGAGGCCGATGCACTACTGGCCAGCCGCCTGGCCCAGCTGACCCCGCAGCAGTTCCGCGTGCTGCTCTGCCTGGCCGACGGCCTGCTCAACAAGCAGATCGCCTACACCCTGGGGCTGGCCGAGAACACGGTGAAGGTGCACGTCACCGCCATCCTGAAGAAGCTCGAGTGCCACAGCCGCACACAGGCGGCGGTGCTGGTGAAGGCGCTGGAGCCCGAGGGCGACGCCGGCATCGGGTTGTAGTTTCCAGCCAACGGCGCAGCCCCTCGTGGGTGGGTTTGGGTTGGTCGCTGAAAGCAGAAGCTGCGAGCGGGCCGGTCGAGTTGGGTGCGCGGGGGACGCCGTGAATCCGTCCCTGGAGGCTTGGCAGCCGCTTGCTCGTGTGCGCTGTCCTGCGCACACGGCAAGACCCGGGTTGGGCGTCCTGCCCAACCCGCCCGAGGCATGCCTCGGGCCCATGCGGCTGACACCCCCGCGCACCCAACCCGACCGGCCTCTGACAGATTTCGGTGGCCTGTCACCCACGGAAGAGAAAAGAAGATCAAAAGCAAAGGCAGCCTGGCAGGCCATTTTTCGTAGAGCCGAGCCCACGCTCGGCTGCTTTCCGGCCCGTCCGTGAGGCCGAGCATGGGCTCGGCTCTACACGAGCAAGCGCAGCGCGCGACCCGCTTTTGATCTTTTTTCTTCTCCGAGGGTGGACGCGCACGGAACGTGTCCGTGGCCGGGCAGATGGGCTGCACAGGGGCGTGAGCCGCATGGATGCGGCGACCGAGCTTACAGGGACGTACTTGCAGCGGCCCCTGTGCAGCCCATCTGCCCGGCCCCACCGATGAACTGCTTTGTGCGACCACCCACGAGGGGCTGCGCCGTTGGCTGGAAACTACCCGCGATGCCGGATCAACAACTGGCTCATCAACGCCCGCAGCGCCGGCGGCTTCACCGGCTTGGCCATCATTCCCCAGCCGCGCTCGGCGGCCATCTCACGCAATCCCGCATCGCGCTCGGCGGTGACCAGCACCACCGGCGGACGGGCCTGCCACAACTCGGCCAGCGTCTCGTACAGCACCGGCCCGTGGTGATCGCCCATGCGCACATCCAGCAGCACCAGCTCCGGCACCGCGCCTGTTGCCGCCAGCTGCAGCGCCGCCTGCGGGCCGTCGGCCAGCGCCACCTCGCAGCCCCAGCGCTCCAGCAGCGCGCGGCTGGCGGCGCAGACGTGCGGATCGTCGTCGATCACCCACACCCGGCGACCGCGCAGCGGATTGTCCGCGGCCGGTTCCTGCACCAGCACCGGCACAGGAGCAGTAGCGGGAATCGCGCTGGCTTCGCCGAACGGCACGCCCACCGCGAACACGCTGCCCTGGCCCAGCTGCGAGCGCAGGCGGATCGGGTGGCCGAGCAGCCGACCGATGCGGTCGACGATCGCCAGGCCAAGGCCGGCGCCGCGCTGCTGGCCGTCGTGCAGGCGGCGGAACTCCTCGAAGATCTCGCCCTGCAGCGCATCGGGAATGCCGGGGCCCTGGTCGTGAACTTCGATCCACAGCAGGCCTTCGCGGCGACGGCAGCCGAGCAGCACGCGGCCACGTTCGCTGTAGCGCAGTGCGTTGGACAGGAAGTTCTGCAGGATGCGGCGCAGCAGCGCTTCATCGCTGACCACCACCGCAGCGGTATCGACCCAGTCGACCACCAGCCCACGTGACTGCGCGGCGATGCCGAACTCGCGTGCCAGCGTCTGCAGCAAAGGCCCGAGCCGGAACGCCTGTACGCGCGTGGGCAGGCTGCCCGATTCCAGGCGCGCGATATCCAGCAGGCTGTTGAGGATCGCATCCTGCGCGGCCAATGCAGCATCGATGTGGTCGCTGGTCTGTTGCTGCGCCGGGTCACTCAGCTTGCCGCGCAGCACCGAGACGAACATGCGCGCCGCGTTGAGGGGCTGCAGCAGGTCGTGCACGGCCGAGGCAACGAAACGGGTCTTGTAGCGGTTGGCCTGCTCGGCTTCGCGGCGGGCTTCTTCCAGATCATGGGTGCGCTCGGCGATGCGGTGCTCCAGCGCATCGGCCAACGAGCGCAGTTCGCGCGCGGCGTTCTTGTAGCTGGTGATGTCGGCATAGCTGGTGACGAAGCCGCCGTCAGGCAGCGGATTGCCACGGATCTCCAGCACCGTGCCGTCGTCCTTCTCGCTCTCGCGCATGTGCGGGCGGCCGCTGCGCAGGTGGTTCAGGCGACGCTCGATTGCTTCATCGACCGGGCCCGGACCGAGCAGGCCACGGCGTGCGTTGAAGCGGAACAGTTCCTCGATCGGCCGGCCGACGCGAACCAGGTCCTGTGGGAAACGGAACAGTTCCAGGTAGCGCGAGTTCCACGCGACCAGGCGCAGTTCGCGGTCGATCACCACCACGCCCTGCGGCAGGTGTTCGAGGCTGCGGCTGAGTCCGCTGTCGGCGTCGGTGGCCGCCTGCAGCAGGCCATCCTGTGCGGTGCGCAGTTCCTGTGCGTGCTGCTTGAGCAGGGTTTCCAGTTCGCGGCGGCTGCGCAGGCGATGCTTGGCCAGGCGTCGGCGCTGCTGCACGAACAGCACCAGGAAGCCCAGCGCCAGCCACGCGGCACCGCCGGTGAGGGCGGCCGCGCGACCGGCGGCGGTGGCGGCGCTGGCGTCGTGCAGCAGATGCAGGTTCCAGCCTTCGGCGGGCAGCGGCAGGCTTTGCCACAGCATCGGCTGCGGCAGTGCGGGATCGAGCAGGCGCACCATGCGGCCACCATCGGCAGGCACGTCTTCAGTACGCGCGCGCAATGGCTGCAACGCGCGGTCGGCGTATTGGCGGGCGTCCAGCATTTCGCGGCGCTCATCGGCGCCCAGCGGGCGCAGCAGGCGGTAGCGCCAGCTGTCACGGTTGGCCAGGAACACTACGTCATGGTCGTCGCTGGCCAGCACCACGTCCGGGCTGCTCAACCATTCCTGTTCCAGCGCCGACAGCTCGACCTTGATCACCACCACGCCGAGCCGCTTGCCGTCTTCCTCGATGGCCTGCGACAGGTAGTAGCCGGGTACGCCGGTGGTCATGCCGATGCCGTAGAAGCGGCCGCGGCCCTGCGCCAGTGCCTGCCGGTAGTAGGGGCGGTAGCTGTAGTTCTCGCCGACGTTGCTGGTCGGCTGGTCCCAGTTGCTGGCTGCCACTGCCACGCCGTCGTGGCCGACCAGGGTCAGGGTCGAGGCACGGGTGACTTCATTGGCGCGTTGCAGCTTGAGGTTCAGCCGCTGCTGTTCGGTGGGCGAGGGCGGCACACGCAGGGCGTGCAGCAGATCCGGATCCAGCGCCAGTACCTGCGGCAACGTGCCGAAGCGGTCGATGCGCTGCTGCAGGCCCTGGCCGTACAGCTGCAGCTGGCGTTGCACCTGGCTGCTTTCCTCGCCGAGGGCGCGCCGCCAGGCGTAGTGGCCGGCGGCGACCGCACAAAGCACGGTGCCTCCGACCATCACCAGGATGGTCAGCAACAGCATCCGGTGGCGGCTGAGCCAGTACATGGCGGCAGTCTACGCAGGGCCGGCGGGCGTGACGTGCACGCCCGCCGGGATCTGACGTGGAAGGGGTCAGAAGTGCATCTGCGCGCGCAGCTCGAAGATCTCCGGCGTGCTGTGCACACCACGACGGCTGGCGTCGACCTTCACGTAGTTGGCCTGGAACTTGAAGTGGCTGGTCAGGTACCAGTTCGCGCCCAAGGTCAGGTCGTGCTGGCGGCCACCAAGGATGCTGCCATCGTCCAGGTCCATGCGGCTGTAACGGGCCACCAGTTCCACCGCGCCGTAGTCGTGCGCCGGCTTGATGTTGGCCACGGCACCTGCGTTGTACGGGCGCGACTCGCCGGTCAGCACCCAGCTGGCCATCGCGTACTGGCCGCTGCCGGTGTAGTCGGGCTTGCCGTCATGGCGGGTGACCGTGGCGCGCAGGGCTTCGGCCTGCAGCGAGAACGGGCCGCGGATCCAGATGCCTTCCAGGCCGGTGCGGCGGATCTGGTCGGCGGTGACCAGGGCGCCGGAATCGACGTAGCGGATGTCGGTCAGGCCGGCTTCCGGGCGTGCGCGAAGGCGCGCGCTGGCCTCGTGGTGCACGTCACGGCCATCGCTGTAACCGCGCGGATTTTCCTGCGAGTAGGCCAGGCCCAGGTGGATCACGTCACCGGGCGCCTTCACCGGGGTCCACACCGCACGTACTGCCTGGGTGGTGCCGGGGTTGTCACCCTGCAGGTCCTTGCCGCCATAGGCGCCGGCCTGCAGCAGGTACTGCGGGCGCTCCAGCACCCATTCCACGCCGGTGCGGCGGCCTTCGTAGAAGGCCTGCACGGGCAGTGCGGTTTCCAGGAAGCTGCCGGCGCGCGAAGAGGTGTTCGCATCCAGGCCGACCGGCGTCTTCATGTAGCCGAAGCGGAAGCGACCGATGTCGCGACCGAAGAAGGCCTTGCTCTCGAAGCGCACGAACACGTCCAGCCAGGTATCGGACTGGAAGTCGTAGTAGACCATCGCGTCGTAGACGCCCTTCTTCTTCAGCGTCGCACCGAACTCCTTGCGGCGCACGGCGTCGTCGTCCTCCAGGCCGCTGCCCGAGGAGAAATCGTTGTAGTCGTAGGCGATGTTGGCGGTAGCGGCCAACTCGGTGCCATCGCCGAAGGCGTACTTGGTCGGCCAGTTGTCGAAATCGGCAGCCGAAGCGAAGGCGGGAAGCGCGGCCAGCGACAGGGCCAGCAAGGTGGGAATCGGGCGCATGTTGGGTGCGGCTCTCTCAGATTGCGTGTGGACAGGACAACAACGGCCGCAGGGGCCGAAACTTTCGCAATGACGCGCCCGGCCGTTCAGCACGGGCCACCGGCCTCCCCAGGATCGGGCGGTGCGGCGCCAGTGTAGGCATCGCCGCCACCTGAACCGGGGGGCTAGTACCAATAGGTTATCTGCGCCGGCGTGCCCGGCGCGTACAAAGGCGTCCATTGGTCGCACCTCCTGCGCATGCAGCACAGGGCCTGCGATCAGTTTCCACGGTAACGGTTCCCGTGCTGTCCCGGGGCCGTACGTGCCTGAAAACGCCCCTTCCGGAGTCCGCCATGCACATCCCGACCGCAGCCCCGGCGCCTGCAAAGCCGTTGCCGATCTATCGCCAGCTGTATTTCCAGGTGATCGTGGCGATCGTCCTGGGCGCCATCCTCGGCCACTACGAACCGCTGATCGGCGAGAAGATGAAGCCGCTCGGCGATGCCTTCATCAACCTGGTGAAGATGATCATCGCGCCGGTGATCTTCCTCACCATCGTCACCGGCATCGCCAGCATGACCCACCTGCGCACGGTGGGCCGGGTGTTCGCCAAGGCGATGGCGTACTTCCTGTTCTTCTCCACGCTGGCACTGATCGTGGGCATGATCGTGGCGCACGTGGTACAGCCCGGCGCCGGCATGAACATCAACCCGGCCGAGCTGGACCAGACCGCGGTGCACAGCTACGTCGAGAAGTCGCACGACCTGACCCTGGTCGGTTTCCTGATGGACATCATTCCGAAGACGCTGGTGAGCGCCTTCGTCGACGGCAACATCCTGCAGGTGCTGTTCATCGCGGTGCTGTTCGGCATCGCGCTGGCCTCGGTGGGCGAGAAGGGCAAGCCGATCCTGAACTTCCTGGAGGCGCTGGTCGCCCCGGTGTTCAAGCTGGTGCACATCCTGATGAAGGCCGCCCCGATCGGTGCCTTCGGCGCCATCGCCTTCACCATCGGCAAGTACGGCGTCGGTTCGCTGGTCAACCTGGCGTGGCTGGTGGGCTCGTTCTACCTCACTGCGTTCCTGTTCGTGGCGGTGATCCTCGGTGTGGTCTGCCGACTGTGCGGCTTCTCGGTGTTCAAGCTGGCGCGCTACCTGAAGGCCGAGCTGCTGCTGGTGCTGGGCACTTCCTCGTCGGAGTCGGCGCTGCCGTCGCTGATGGAGAAGATGGAACGCGCCGGTTGCAGCAAGTCGGTGGTGGGCCTGGTGGTCCCGACCGGCTACTCGTTCAACCTGGACGGCACCAACATCTACATGACCCTGGCGGCACTGTTCATTGCCCAGGCCACCAACACCGAACTGACCCTGGGCCACCAGATCGCCCTGCTGCTGGTTGCCATGCTCAGCTCCAAGGGGGCGGCCGGCGTCACCGGTGCCGGCTTCATCACCCTGGCCGCCACCCTCGCCGTGGTGCCGGAGGTACCGGTGGCCGGCATGGCGCTGATCCTGGGCGTGGACCGTTTCATGAGCGAATGCCGCTCGCTGACCAACTTCATCGGCAATGCGGTGGCCACCGTGGTGGTTTCGCGCTGGGAAGGCGCGCTGGACCGCAACCGCCTGCAGCTGGCGCTGGATGGCCGCGAAAGCGAGCTGCCGCCGCCGGTGGACGCACTGCCCGAGGCGCTGCCGGCCAAGGGCTGACCCAGGTGTGTGGTACCGCGGGGCCGATCACGACAGTGGTACGGCCCCGCGGCGTTTCAGGGCGTCCCATGGCTGTCATCGGGGGCGCCGATGCTGGCATCCCGGTACCGTCGCATACGGCATGGAATTGTGCAGTCGCAGCATGCCTGCGACAGGATAGCGACAGGTCCAGACGCTCCAACGGGGGTATCATCCCCTGTCCCTTCTGCCCATTCATGTAACCCACATCGATGTCCAACGAAGATTTCAAACAGGCCGCCCTCGATTACCACCGGATGTCCCCGCCGGGAAAGATCAAGGTTTCCGCTACCAAGCCCATGCTGACCCAGCGCGACCTGTCGCTGGCGTATTCGCCGGGCGTGGCGTACGCCTGTGAAGCGATCAAGGCCGACCCGCAGCAGGCCAGCGAGCTGACCGCCCGCGGCAACCTGGTGGCGGTGATCTCCAACGGCACCGCGGTGCTGGGCCTGGGCAACATCGGCGCACTGGCCGGCAAGCCGGTGATGGAAGGCAAGGGCGTGCTGTTCCAGAAGTTCGCCGGCATCGATGTGTTCGACATCGAAGTGGATGAGACCGACCCGGACAAGCTGGTCGACATCATCGCCTCGCTGGAGCCGACCTTCGGTGGCATCAACCTGGAAGACATCAAGGCGCCGGAGTGCTTCGTGGTCGAGCGCAAGCTGCGCGAGCGCATGAAGATTCCGGTGTTCCATGACGACCAGCACGGCACGGCGATCATCGTCGGTGCGGCCGTGCTCAACGCCATGGCGATCACCGGCAAGAAGATCGAAGACGTGAAGCTGGCGACCACGGGCATGGGCGCAGCCGGCATTTCCTGCGTGAACATGCTGGTGCAGCTGGGCCTGAAGCCGGAAAACATCCTGGCCTTCGACCGCGAGGGCGTGATCCACACCGGTCGTACCGACCTGGATCCGGAAAAGCAGCGCTATGCGCGCGACACCGACAAGCGCACCCTGGCCGAGATCGTCGACGGCGCGGACATCTTCCTGGGCCTGTCGGCACCGGGCATCCTGACTGCCGACATGGTCAAGACCATGGCGCCGGACCCGGTGATCTTCGCGCTGGCCAACCCGACCCCGGAGATCATGCCGGAGGTGGCGCGCGCCGCGCGTCCGGACGCGATCATCGGCACCGGCCGTTCGGACTACCCGAACCAGGTCAACAACGTGCTGTGCTTCCCGTACCTGTTCCGCGGTGCGCTGGACGTGGGCGCCACCGCGATCAACGAGGAAATGAAGATCGCCTGCGTGCGTGCCATCGCCGCGCTGGCCCGTCGTGCCGCCACCGACATGGGCTCGGCCTACGGTGGCGAGACGCCGAGCTTCGGCCGTGAATACCTGATCCCGCGCCCGTTCGACCGCCGCCTGCTGGTGGAGTTGTCGGCCGCCGTGGCCCAGGCCGCGATGGACTCGGGCGTGGCCTCGCGCCCGATCGAGGACATGGGCGCCTACCGTGACAAGCTGGCCCAGTTCGTCTACCGCACCAGCCTGATGATGAAGCCGGTCTACGACCGCGCGCGCAGCGACAAGCAGCGCGTGGTGTACGCCGAGGGCGAAGAGGAAGTGGTGCTGCAGGCGGTGCAGAACGTGGTCGACGACGGCCTGGCGCACCCGATCCTGATCGGCCGCCCGGAAGTGATCGAGTCGCGCATCGAGCGCCTCGGCCTGCGCCTGAAGATCGGCGAGAACGTTGAAGTCACCAACATCAACGACGACCCGCGCTTCAACGAATACTGGCAGTACTACCACGGCCTGACCGGCCGTCGTGGCGTGACCGTGGCCGCGGCGAAGAACCTGATGCGTTCGCGCCCGACCCTGATCGCGGCGGTGATGGTGGCCCGTGGCGAAGCCGATGCGATGCTGACCGGCATCGTCGGGCGCTTCCACAAGAAGCTGGGCTACGTGCGCAGCGTGCTGCCGCTGGAGCCGAAGGTCACCTCGACCTCTGCGATGACCGGCGTGATCAACCAGCAGGGCGTGTTCTTCTTCGTCGATACCCACGTGCAGGAAGACCCGACCGCCGAGCAGCTGTGCGAAGCGACCCTGCAGGCGGCCTACCGCATGAAGCTGTTCGGCATCGAGCCGAAGGTGGCGCTGCTGTCGCACTCCAACTTCGGCAGCCACGATTCCAAGGACGCGCTGAAGATGCGCCAGGTGCGCGAGCTGCTGCTCAAGCGCAACCCGCGTCTGAACGTGGACGGTGAAATGCAGGGCGACACCGCGTGGGATGAAGCGCTGCGCCAGAAGCTGCTGCCGGGCTCGACCCTGCAGGGCCGCGCCAACCTGTTCGTGCTGCCGAACCTGGAAGCGGCCAACATCGCCTACAACCTGGTGCGTGTGTTCACCGACGGCGTGGCGATCGGCCCGATCCTGATGGGCGTGAACAAGCCGGTGCACATCCTGACCACCAGCGCGACCTCGCGCAGGATCCTGAACATGACCGCCATTGCGGCGGTGGATGCGCAGATCAGGAAGCAGCTGGAAGCGGAAAAGAAGGCGTAAGCCTTCTTTTCAGCGACAGCTGCAGAAACGCGCCCCACGGGGCGCGTTTCTGTTTCCGCAAAGCGGAAACGGGTAGAGTCGACTGTTAGTCGACTGCTCTTGATTCGGGCGCCGAAAATCCCGCGCTATCGCGCGATAGTCGACCAACGGTCGACTCTACCGGTCCCAACGCCGGTCCCGATGCCGGTCCCAACGCCGGTCCCGATGCCGGTCCCAACGCCGATCCCACCGCTGCCACACGCGCTACGCAACCCGGTCATGTCCCTGCAACGCCGTTGCGGCTCAATACGTCCACGCGGCCCGGCCGTGGGAAGGGACCGGACCGGCCTTCCCACCCTGGGCCCGACCAAATTTCCATGGGCGAGGGTGTCATGCGCAATCGAGTGACGCGGCGGTACTTCCAGCAGCTGTTCGCGCTGTACGCCGGCTTCGTGCAGTCGCGCTGAGGCGTAGACGCCAGCGAGGTAGAGTCGACCGTTGGTCGACTATCGCGCGAAGCGCGGGGTTTTCGAGGGCTGTACGAAAGGCAGTCGACTAACAGTCGACTCTACCCAGTCGCCGCAATACCCAGCCGCCGCAATACCCAGTTGATCGCCCAGTCAGCGCCGCTTGCCGCGGCGCGCTGGTGCCGGCGGCGGTGCATCCGAACGCGGCTTGGCGTACTGCGTCCACAGCGCCGGCAGTGCCTTGCCGGTGTGCTTCTGCCACAGCGCCGGCGTATAGCGGCCGTCGCGCAGGGCCTTGTCCAGCGCCAGCACCAGGCCGGGATACTCGGCCTCGGCCCATTTCAGGAACGCACCGGTCACCCGGTAGCCGCTGTCGAAATTCTGCCCCTTCTCGACCTTGCCCGGCAGTACCCAGCCTGCGGCGGCATTGTCCATGCCGTAGCGGTCGCGTGCGTAGTCGGCGATGCCTTCCACCAGCCAGCCCGGCACCCGTGCATCGCCGTAACCTGGATAGCCCTGCACGATGTGCATCGCCTCATGGGTGACCAGATCGATGTCGTTCGGGTGCTGCGCCAACCAGCCTGGGTTGATGGTGATCGTCGCTGCCTGGTCCTTGTCGCCGACGAAGGCGATGCCGGTGTAGGCCGGATCGATCACGATGCGCACCATCGCCGGCGCGGCCGGGTGGAAGTCCGCGCGTTCGCGCAGGTAGGCGAAGAAGAACGTATCGATTACCCGCTTGCGCTGCGGCGCGGCCAGGGCGCCACGGGCGTCCTGGTAGTTCAGCGTCACGCCGTCGCGGGTCAGCTGCGTATCGAACGCCTGGGTCTGGCCGAAACTTGAGAAGGACAGGGCAACAAGGGCCAGAGGCAGAAGACGGTAGCGCATGCCGCTCATTGTACGGTGCCGGCCGCCAGCAGTTCGATCTCCGCCAGTGGCAGCCGTGCCGGTGCCGCCAGGCGCAGGCGGTATTCGCTGTAGCGGCCGGGTCTGGCGATGCGGAACGGACGGGTCTGGCGGGCGGATTCGAAGTCTTCGCCGCTGCGCTGGTCGAGCACGGTCCAGCTGCCGCCGCCGTTGCGCGCCTCCAGCGTCCACTCACCGCCCTGGATGCGGCCGTCGCCGCTGGTGAGCGTGTACATCGTCGGCGTGCCGTCGCTCAGTCCGGTCAGCGCGATGGTTGCGCCGCCGCCCAGGCCCACGGTGGTGCTCGCATCGTCATCGACCAGTGCGGGCAGGGCGCGGCCATCGGCCAGCGTCGCCTTCGCGCCGCTGCCGAGCAGGTCGTGCAGCAGCTGCGGGCGCTGGCCGCGCGCGGTCAACGAGCGCGGCACATCGTCCACGCCGCTGCCCCAGCGCGAGGGACGGGGTCCCATCACGAAGTCGAGGGTCGCGCCCTTGGCGATCAGGTCGTGTGGCACCCAGGTCTTCGTCCACGGCTTGCCGTTGATCTTCAGCGACTGCACGTAGACGTTCTCGCGCGAGTTGTTGGCCGCGTTCACGGTCAGCACCGCGCCACCCTGCAGCTCCACGCGTGCATGCTCGAAGGCCGGCGAGCCGATCACGTACTCCGGGGCGCCCATGCGCAGCGGGTACAGGCCCAGCGAGGCCAGCACGTACCATGCCGAAGTTTCGCCGTTGTCCTCATCGCCCGGATAGCCCTGGCCGATCTCGCTGCCGACGTACAGCCGCGACAGGATTTCGCGCACGTGCTGCTGGGTCTTCCACGGCTGCCCGGCATACAGGTACATCCACGGGATGTGGTGCGCCGGCTGGTTGCTGTGCGCGTACATGCCCATGCGTACGTCGCGCGCTTCGGTCATCTCGTGGATGGTGCCGCCGTAGGAGCCGGCCAGTGCCGGGTCTGCGGTTTCCGGCGTGGCGAAGAAGGTATCCAGCTTCGCCGCCAGCTTGTCGCGGCCACCGTACAGCGCGGCCAAGCCTTCGCCGTCATGGGCGGCAGTGAAGGCGAAGGTCCAGCCGTTGGATTCGGTGTAATCGTGGCCCCACACGCGCGGGTCGTAGTCCTTGGCGTCCACGCGCCAGCGGCCATCGGCCCTGCGGCCCTGGAAGAAGCCGGCGGCAGGGTCGAACATCGTCGCGTAGCTGGCAGCGCGGTGGCGGAAGTAGTCGGCTTCGGTGCTGTAGCGCTCGCGTGCGGCGGGTGCGGTCGCGCGCTTGGCCAGCGCATCGGCCATGTTGGCGATGCCGAAGTCATTGAGTGCGCCTTCCATCGTCCACGACATGCCCTCATGCACGTCGGCGCTGGCGTAGCCCCGGAAGGTCGAACGGTCCATGCCCTTGCGGCCGACATGGCGGTCGGGTGGTACCACGGTCGCGTTCTTCAGCGCGGCGGCGTAGGCCTCGCCCGGATCGAAGCCGCCGACGCCCTTCAGCCACGCATCGGCGAAGGCCACGTCCGAGCTGGTGCCGACCATCAGGTCCGCGTAGCCCGGCGATGACCAGCGCGCGATCCAGCCGCCAGCGCGGTACTGCTCGATGAAACCCTGCACCATCTGCCCGGCATCGTCGGGCGTGAACAGCGCGTAGGCCGGCCAGGTGGTGCGGAAGGTGTCCCAGAAGCCATTGTTGACGAACACCTTGCCATCGCGCACGGCGGCAAAGGTGCGGGTCGCGCTGCCATCGGTGTTGTCATCGCTGGCGCTGGCCTGGTTGGCGTAGCGCCACTCCGGTGCGGCGGTGCTGCCCACGTTTTCATGGCCGGAATTCGGGTACAGGAACAGCCGGTACAGGCTGGAATACAGCGTGGTCTTCTGGTCGTCGCTGGCATCGCCGATGTCGAAGCGGGCCAGGCGTGCGTCCCATGCATCCTGCGCACGGCCGGCCACGCTCTCCAGCGTATCGGTGGCGGCGATTTCCAGCGCCAGGTTGTGTCGTGCCTGCTCCACCGAGATCAGCGAAGTGGCGATGCGCATGGTCACCCGTCGTTCGCTGCCGGCATCGAACTTGATGTAGCCGGTCGGTCGGCCGGTGTCGAGGCGCCCACTGCTGCGCCACGGCTTGTCGAAGCGGGCCACCACGTACATGCGGCTGGCGCCGTTGGACAGGCCGCTGCGCGTGTCGGTGTAGCCGGACAGCGTCTGCGTGGCGGCGTCCAGAGTCAGGCCACCGCGTGCATCGACATTGTCGAACAGCAGGTTGGCGTCGCCGTCCTCCGGGAAGTCAAAGCGGAACAGCGCGGCATGGTCGGTCGGCGCGATCGATGCCGCGACGCCGTTGTCGAAGCGCACGTCGTAGCGGTAAGGGCGGGCGCTTTCATGGCTGCGGTCGAACGACAGGGCACGCTTGCGGCGGTCAGCCTCCGGCACGCCACGACTGGCCGATGGCATCACCTGGAAGGTCTGGCGGTCGCCCATCCACGGGCTGGGTTGGTGGCTCAGCGCAAGCGCCTGCAGCTGAGGACGGTTCTGCGCGTCGTTCTGCTCGTTCCAGCGGTACAGCCAGTTCAGCGCACCGGCATCGGTGACCGGGGTCCAGAAGTTGAACCCGTGCGGCACCGCCGTGGCCGGGAAATTGTTGCCACGCGAGAAGGTGCCGTTGGCCTGGGTACCGCGGGTGGTCAGTACCCAGTCGGAGACGCGCGCTGGCTGCTGCCGTGGCACGGTGTCCAGGCGAACGTCATCAATCCAGCCGGAGACCGGTGCGCCGTCGGCACTGGCCACCTCCAGTTCGATCGCCACCACGCGGCGGCCCTTCAGCGCGGGCACATCGCCCAGCCGCACCGCCTTGCGCGCCCATTGCTGCGGGTACAGCGTCTTCGAGTCGCCCTGCGCGCGGGCGCCGAGGGCCACCCCATGCTGGTCACGCGCAGCGCCGGCCGAAACCCGACTGCCATCGTCCAGCAGCAGGTCCAGAGACACATAGGTCGAAGCCACGGTGTCCTTGCCGACGATCTCCGGCAGCACCAACCACGACAGGGTGGTATCGGCCTCGATGGTCACGTCCGCCTTGAACAGTTCGCGCCGCGCATTGCCACCTCCACTGCTGTAGCGCAGTGCGTGCAGGCCGCTGTAGCCGACATTGCGCTTGGCGGCGTAGGGCGCCGCGGGGCCATTGCCGATCGTGACCTGCAATGCGCCTGCGGCCGGTTCCGGAGCCGGCTGGCCCGGCTCGAACGAGCTCTGCAGTCCCTGTGCCAGCACCGGCATCGCGGTAGTCGCACAGGCCAGGGCCAGGGCGAGCGGAAGCAGGGCGCGGCGTGGATCGGACAGGGTCATGCAGGGGTCTCCCGGAAGGGCTGGCGGCGGGCAGAACCCGCATCGGCGGACACCACGGACAGCATCGCTCCGCCCGCCGCGATGGCAGTGGAAGAGGCGATGCCGGTCCGGTGGGGGCGGGCCATGCGATCGGGTCGGATTGGGATAGGCCGGTTCACGACCTGGCCCGATCCTGCAACAGCCGTGGCAACCTGACAAGTGCCATTTAGTTCGATCCAAATGCGGTAAATATCGTTGTCGGTGGTTTCCCGGGGTGGATCTGCAGGATCGGCCGGGAATTCCCACCGGCACCTCATCCCGAAGTGGCATGCAAGGTCGCAGGGAATCGGCCCGGTACGCGCAAAGACCCGTTGCGGCGCAATGTCGGGGCGGCCTGGATGCTAGAATCACAGGCCTCGCAACCCGTTCATCGACATCCGCCATGAGCCATACCGCCACTGCGCCCGCCAACGCCGAGAAGCGCTACACCGTGCACCGCAGCGATCTGCCGCTGAGCTGCCCGACCCCGGAAATGGCGCTGTGGAACTCGCATCCGCGCGTGTACCTGCCGATCGAAGACGAGCCCAATGGCGAAGCGCAGTGCCCGTACTGCGGTTCCGTGTTCGTGCTGGCCGACTAAGCGGCCGCCCCTTCGATGCGCCGATTGACCGTGGTGCAGTTGCTGCCGGCGCTGCACTCCGGCGGCGTCGAGCGCTCGACCCTGGAAATCGCTGCGGCCCTGGTCGCCGCCGGCCATCGCGCGCTGGTGGTTTCCGCCGGTGGCCGCCTGGTGCAGCCGCTGCTCGACAGCGGTGCCGAGCACCTCACCCTGGACATCGGCCGCAAGTCGCTGCTGACCCTGCGCCACTTGCCGACCCTGCGCCGCTTGTTTGCCGAGATTGGTGCGGACATCGTGCATGCCCGCTCGCGGCTGCCGGCCTGGCTGGGTCTGTATGCAATCCGTGCCCTGCCTGCCGCGCAACGCCCGCACTGGGTGACCACCGTGCATGGGCTGAATTCGCCCAGCCGCTACAGCGCGGTGATGACCAGCGGCGAACGCGTGATCTGCGTGTCCAACACCGTGCGCGATTACGTGCAGCGGCACTACCCGACCGTGCCCGAACAGGCATTGCAGGTGATTCCGCGTGGCGTCGATGTGGCCCAGTTCCCGCGCGTGGCGCGTGCCGATCGCCGTCCGCGGATGGCGCTTGCGGCAGAGTACCCATGGCTGGCGCAGGTTGAAGGCCCCTTGCTGCTGTTGCCGGGGCGTGGCACCCGCCTGAAGGGCCACGCACACGCATTGCAGCTGCTGGCGGATGTGCGCGCCGCCGGCGTGCCGGCACAGTTGTGGATGCTGGGCACCGATGAGCCCGGCCGTGAAGCCTACGTGGCCGACCTGCGCCGGCAGGCGGCCGCGCTCGGCGTGGCCGAGGCCGTGCACATCAGCACGCCGACCGCACGCATCGCCCAGGCCTACGCGGCCAGCGACCTGGTACTGCAGCTGTCGGACAAGCCCGAAGCGTTCGGCCGCACCGTGGTCGAGGCGTTGTCGGTGGGCCGGCCGGTGCTGGGTTGGGACCATGGCGGCGTCGGTGAGCTGCTTCGGCAGCTGCAACCCGCAGGTGCCGTGCCGCTCGGCGATGCGCGGGCATTGGGTGAACGTGCGCTGGCCCTGCTGGCCCAGCCCCCGTCCTTGCCGACCCGCATCCCGTTTACCCTGCAGGCCATGCAGCGCGATACCCTCCGCCTCTATGCCGACCTCGCCGGCTGACCCCGCCGTCATCGTGCGCGACGACCGCGCCGGGCGCTGGGCGCCCTGGTGGGTGCTGGCGTACGTGGCGATGTGGCCGTTGCCAGGCATCGCCGAAACCGTGTTGGGCCTGGGCGCGCTGTACGCGGCGGCGCGCATGGTGACGCGACGCCTGCAGCGCCGCCCGCATCTGTTGAGCACGGCGGCCTGGGCACTGACTTCGATCCTGTTCCTTGGTTACTGGCTGCCGCAGGCATTCTCCGCATTCGATGCGATCGATCCGGCGGCCTCGTGGACCAAGGCTGCTGCGGGCCTGCGCTATCTGCCCTTCATGTGGCTGGTGGCGATCGCAGTGGCTACGCCGGAGCGGCGGCGGCTGACCTTCGCGGGGCTGGCACTGATCACCGGCGCATGGACGCTGGATGCGCTGGTGCAGGCGGTGGCCGGCACCAGCCCATGGTTCTGGTCGCTGGAACACCTGAAGCTGGCGGTCAGTGGCCACGCACTGTGCCCGGCCGACGAGGCCGCACTGGCAGATCGCCTCAGTGGCGCACTGGGACCGTGCAACCTGAAGTTCGGCCAGGTGCTGGCCAGCCTGTCGCCGTTCCTGCTGCTGCCCGCCGCGCGGCGCTTTGGCAATACGGGCTGGCTGCTGGCTGCTGCAGCGCTGGGCAGTGTGCTGCTGTTGGCCGGTTCGCGCGCCTCGTGGATCACCTTCGCGCTGGTGCTGGCCTACAGCGGCGTGCGCCAGTTCGGCTGGAAACGGCTGGCGGCGCTGGCGCTGGTGGCGGTGCTCGGCGCCGGTGCGCTGACCGCCAGCGTGCCGCAGCTGCGCGAGCGCTTCGCGCGAACGGCCATGGCCCTGGATGGGGGTGAGCGTGGTGTCGACGAGGCCCTGTCAGGGCGCGCGCGGATCTGGGAAGCCGCCGCCTGCATGATTGAAGAGCACCCGATCAATGGCGTGGGTGCACGTGGTTTCCGCGATGCCTATCCCGCTTGCGTGGCGGAGGACGGGCCGGCCGTGTGGGGCAATGCCCCGGCGCTTCATGCCCATCAGATCGTGCTGGAAATCCTCGCAGAGACTGGAGTGATTGGTCTGTTGCTGTGGCTGGCGGCCGTGGCCCAGGCCTGGCGCGCATGGCGCTACGCGCCGGCAATGGCCCGCGAACGCGCGCGTCCGGCGATGCTGGCGCTGGCGGTGACCGTGTTCCCGCTGAACACCCATCTGGCGTTCTATTCGGCCTTCTGGGGTGGCCTGACCGTATTGCTGGCCGCGCTGTTCGCCGGCAGCCTGCTGGCGCGCGACGCGGACGACACGCCGACGGCGGTGTGATCGTCCATCCAGCATGGCGTGGCTCTACTGCGCGTACCGAACGGAGATTGCTGTGGTGGATCCACGCCATGCGTGGATGGAGCTTTCCCGACGCAAACACAGGTAACCCACCCCCACCGGTGTTTCCATGCGTATCGTACGCTCGAGGCATGGCCAGCCCAAGACTCCGCTACGGTCGATATTCCCGATCCGGCAACGTGTACTCATTGACCACGGCAACCCTTGGCCGTGAACCGTTGTTCGCCGATGCGGCGAACATGGCGATCCTGATCGACACCCTGCGCTTCGTCGAGCGTAGGGGCTTCCGCCACAATCTCGCCTGGGTGGTGATGCCCGACCATCTGCACTGGCTGATGGAACTGCGCAGTGGCAGCGCGCCTATCACGACCATGCAGTGCGGACCGACGAATCACTTCACGAGAAGGCGATATACATCCTGGCCAATCCGGTCCGTGCGGGCTTGGCGTGCGTGGTGGGGGAGTACCCGTACGCCTGGTGCCGCTGGCCGTTGTGAATCCCGGCACGGAATCGAAGAGCATCCACGCATGGCGTGGATCTACTTGTAGAAATCGCTCCGCCCGCCTGGCTGGCGCTTGAAGCGGCGGTGGATCCACAGGTACTGGTCGGGCGCCTCGCGCACCATCTCTTCGATGGCCTGGTTGACCCGCGTGGTATCGGCTTCCACGTCGTCGCTGGGGAAATTCTCCAGTGGCGCGCCGATCTTCAGGAAGTACTTCCCGCCTTCGCGGCGATGGAAATACGGGATCACCGCACAGCCGGTCATCCGCGCCAGCTGGTGGGTGGCGGTGATGGTCGAAGCGGTGTGGCCGAAGAACGGCACGAACACGGTGTCCTTGCCGCGCATGTCCTGGTCGGGCGCGTACCAGAGGAAGCCGCCCTTCTTCAGGTGGCGCACGGTGGCGCGGATGTCCTCATTGGCGAACATTGCCTTGGCGTAGCGCAGGCGGCCGAACTTCACCGCCCACTCGTACACCGGGTTCTTGTGCTTGCGGTACATGCCTGAAAGATCAACGTAGTCGCACAGCAGTCGCCCGCACATTTCCAGGGTCATGAAATGGCCGGACACCAGCAGCACGCCACGACCTTCCGCCTGCATCTGCCGCAGATGTTCCAGTCCTTCGATCTGCACCTGCGGGCGGATGCTGTCGATGCTGCCCCACCAGGCGCGGATGCACTCGAACACGCCCACACCCAGGGCATCGAAGCTGTCGCGCACCAGGCGCTGGCGCCAGGCCTCGTCCTTCTCGGGGAAGCACAGCTGCAGGTTGACCTCGGCGGCGCGGCGACGGCTGCCCAGCAGGCGCCAGGTGATCCAGCCGACGCCCCGGCCCAGCGCACGCTGCAGCATCCACGGCAGGCGGGCGATGGCGAAGGCGCCCAGCATGGCGGCGAACATCGGCCAGTTGCGGGGATCGCGCAGCGACGGGCGGACGGCGGTGGTGGCATCGGACATTGGCCCATTCTACCAAGGCGGCCGCGTGTCTTTCCCGGGGGGCTCCCGTATCCTTGCCGCATGCGTAAAGACCCTGTCGAATGGATCCTGCGCGGCCTGTATTCGGTCGTGCTCTACATCCTGCTGCCGATCACCGTGTACCACCTGGTCTGGCGCGGCTTCCGGGTCCGTGAATACTTCCGGCGCTGGGATGAGCGCTATGCCTCCTATCCCCAGCCCACCGGCCAACCGCGGGTCTGGCTGCACGCGGTCTCGGTGGGCGAAGTCAATGCCGCTGCGCCGCTGGTGAACGCGCTGCGCAAGGAGCGCCCGGACATCCGCTGGGTCATCACCACCATCACCCCGACCGGCTCCGAGCGCGTGCGTGCGCTGTGGGGCGACGCCCTGGACCACGTCTACCTGCCGTATGACGTGCCCGGCAGCGTCAACCGCTTCCTCGGCCACTTCCAGCCCAGCCTGGCGCTGATCCTGGAAACCGAACTGTGGCCGAACATGCTGTTCGGCTGCCGTGACCGTGGCATTCCGGTCTACATCCTCAACGCGCGCCTCTCGGCACGTTCGCTGCGGGGCTACCGGCTGCTGGCGGCGTTGATCCGCCGCGCGCTCCGCACGGTCACCTGCGTGGCCGCGCAGTCGCAGGACGATGCCGAGCGTTTCGTGCAGCTGGGTGCCGCGCCGGAGCAGGTGCAGGCGCTGGGCAACCTGAAGTTCGACATCACTACGCCGGACGTGCAGGGCTTCGTCGAGCAGTTCCATGCCCGCGTGCCGGCCCGGCGGCCGGTGTGGATCGCCGCCAGTACCCATGATGGTGAAGAACAGGCGGTGATCGATCTGCATCGGCGCCTGCGCCGGCAGCACCCCGACCTGTTGCTGCTGTGGGCGCCCCGGCATCCCGAGCGCTTCCCGAAGGTGGAGGCGCTGGCGCGGGAGCAGGGCTGGAACGTGGCAACCCGGCGCGCGAAGCAGTGGCCGGAGGTTGGAACCGATGTGTTCGTCATCGATACCCTGGGCGAGCTGATGCCGTTCTATGCCTGCGCGCAGGTGGCGTTTGTCGGTGGAAGCCTGCAGCCGATCGGTGGCCACAACCTGCTGGAGCCGGCGGCGATGGGCACCGCTGCGGTGACGGGCCCGCACCTGCACAACTTCTCGGAAATTTCCCGCCGCATGCGCGAGGCGGGCGCGCTGTTGATCGGCGAAGACGTGCAGGCGGTCGGCGAACTGCTGCAGCACCTGCTCGAAGATCCGCAGGCACGCGAGGACATGGCGCGGGCAGGCTGCACGCTGATCAGCAACGGACGCGGTGCCCTGCAGCGTACGCTGGCGCTGGTCGGACCGCATCTGCCGCCACCTTGCCGCTGAGTCCGAAGGGCCGGCGCACGCGACGTGACTGTCGTGAAAGACCGCGTCAATTCTGCTTAGCGACCTGGAATCTGTCGTAGCGGGACCGTGAGCTTCCTTGCCAACGTGCCTGCCGTCACATCGTGATGCGCATGGCGCGTATTCCGATACCGCCTCCCGGCACAGGCTGTCAGTCTGCTGTCGACCGCGCTTGGGCGGATATCAAGGGAACTTGCGATGGACAGCGACAGCAGCCCCGGCATCGATGAGCCCGGGTACGGCGATCGCCTTGTGGTGGTGGCACTGACCTTGCTGCTGGGAGGCGGCGTGGTCGCGCTGGTCGGCCAGCACACCGCAGCCCAGGCAGGCCCGGCCATCGTCCTGAGCCTGCTGCTGGCCGCGCTGGGCACAGGGCCGCTGCTGTACTGCCTGCACGTTCTGAACCAGCAAAGGCCCGCTGCCGATGGCCTGCATGGCGTGGTGCGGGACTGCTGGGGAGGCGTGCCGGCCGTTCTGCTCGGTGGCGCGCTGCTGCTGGAACTGGTGGTGACTGCCGCTGGCGTTGCGCAGTCCGTCGCCAACCATCTGCATGTACTGCTGGCTGGTTGTGGAATCGAGGCCAGCAACGGGATGCCGGGTCAACTGATGGCTGCTGCCAGCCTGCTGTTGCTTGCAGTGGTCGGATTGCTGCGGCCACACCGTGTGGTGCTGGTTGCCTGCGTGCTGCTGACGGTGAAGGTCGGCGCCGGCCTGCTGTTGCTGGTGCTGGCAACCCGCCATGTGCACTACGCGTACTGGATTCCATGGCTGCCGCCGGCAACGGCACCCTATCGCTTCGGGATCGGCGGTGTACTGGCGGCGAGCGTGCCGCTGTACGGTGTGTTCGCCACCGTTGGCCTGGCGCTGGGATTTCCTGGCATCGGCAGGCAGGCGAGGGCACGGCCGCCGCTGCTGCCGGCGTGCGTGCTGCTGGCCATGGTGCTGCTGATCGTACTGGCCGCGTTGCAGGCTGGCCTGGTCGAATTTCCGGCCCTGGCCAGCACGCGGCCTTTGTCGGTCGCCCTGCAGCATCACCCGCAGTTGTACTGGGTGATGCCCTTGCTGCCGCTGGCGGGAGTGGCAGGGGCGGTGGCGCTCATCCTGGTGCTGCTGATGTTGGCTGCGCGGGTGGCGATGCAGCTGTGGCCGACGGCAGGTGACCGATCCCTGGAGTTCCGGGAGAGACTGGTGCCGGTCGCCGTCGTCCTGTCGGCGGCATTGCTGGCGTTGTGGGCGCCCATGGGCAGCCTGCCGGTACTGCCTGGTCCGGCAACCCTGTTGGTGATGGGGGCCGTGTGCGTGGCCGTGCTGCGCGGACGGGCACCGCGGTCACGCGCCCTGCCGGTGCTGGCTCCCGTCGCCATCGCACTGTGTCTGCTGGCCGCAGTCGAACGGATGCGGGTCTGGCCCGGCTGACGGTCGGTGGGTGCATGCTTCCGTCCGCGCGACCAACAAAAAAGCCACCCTCGCGGGTGGCTTCTTCGTGACCGGCAGGCTGACGACTCAGTGCGTGGTGGTTGCCGGGTTGCCCGCGTCCTGGGTCAGCAGGCGGTTGACGTCCTGCAGCTCGGCCACGTCCAGCGCACCCAGCGACTGGCTCAGCAGCAGGCGGTTCTGCAGGAAGGTGTAACGGGCCTGGGCGTAGTCCAGCTGCGCCGAGAACAGGATGCGCTGGTTCTGGATCACGTCCAGCACGGTACGGGTACCGACTTCCAGGCCGACCTGCGAGGCGTCATAGGCGCTCTGTGCCGAGACCACCGCCAGGCGGCGGGCTTCCACTTCGCTGATGCCCTGTACCAGGGTCTGGTAGGCATTGCGGGTGTTGCGGTCCAGGGCACGCTTCTGCTGCTCGTAGCCGTCCTGGGCAATGTCACGCTGGGCCAGTGCCTGGCGCACGCCGGACTGGGTAGCGCCGCCGGCGAAGATCGGCACGTTCAGGGTCAGGCCGATGCTGTTGGTGCGGGCATCGGGGGACAGCGAGCCGGAGCCGGTGCTGTCGCCCCAGGTCGCGGTCTTGCCCCAGCTGCCGCCCAGCGACAGGGTCGGGTAGTGGCCACCACGCGCGGCCTGCACGCCGGCTTCGGCGGCGCTCACCTTCAGTTCCTGCGCCTTCAGCGCCGGATTCTGGGTGGTGGCCTGGTGCACCAGCTCATCGATGTTGCCACGGTTGGCCGGCACTTCCGGACGGAAGTCGGCCGGCAGGCCGCGCAGGTTGACCACCGGCTGGCCGGTCAGTTCGGTCAGGGCCTGGTAGTTATCGGCCAGGGTGTTCTGCGCAACGATGGTGTTGGCACGCGCCTGGTCGTACTGGGCGCGTGCTTCGTGCACGTCGGTGATCGGCGCCAGGCCCACTTCCAGGCGCTTGTCGGCGAAGTCGAACTGCTTCTTCGCAGCCGCTTCATTGGTCTGTGCGGCGTTCAGCGATTCGATCGCCACCAGCACGTTGAAGTAGGCCGCCGAGGTGCGCACGATCAGGCTGTCGTTGGCGGATTCGAGGGTGAAGTCCGCCGCCTTGCTCAGCTCACGCTGCGAACGCAGGTTGTTGATCTGGGTCCAGTTGAACAGCGTCTGGCTGCCATCGATCGTGTAATTGCGGCGCTTGTTGGTGAACGAGCCGGAGTTGATGTCGGCGTTCGGCTCGCTGCGCGTGCGGTTCAGCGTGGCCTGGCCGTTGATCTGCGGCAGCAGGGCGGCGCGTGCCTGCACGGCGCCTTCCTTGTCGACCAGCCGGGTCGATTCGGCGGCAGACAGCTGCGGATCGCCGTTGCGCGCCATTTCGTAGACCTGCAGCAGGTCGGCGGCATGGGCAGACAACGGCAGCAGGGCAGTGGCCAGCGCAACAGCGAGGGATCGGCGGATCATTGCGGCTTCCTTGGACTCAGAGGTGGAACTGGGGTGCCGGGGCGGCACCGCGCAGGTAATCGATATCGGTCTCGAACAGGGACTCGGTGCTGCCGTCGGCCTTGACCAGCAGGGCCTCCATCGCCGGCGAGCGGCCGTGGATCACGAACAGGCGACCACCCGGACGCAGCCACGAGGCGAACTGTGACGGCACCACGTCGACCGCACCAGTGACACAGATCACGTCAAAGCGGCGTTCGGTCTGCCAGGACAGGGCGTCAGCCACTTCCACGCGGACGTTGGTGCCCAGGCCGGAGGCGTCCAGGCGGGCACGCGCGGCGGTGGCCAGCTCCGGGTCGATCTCCAGGCTCAGCACGTCGCGCGCGAGCGCGCCGATGCAGGCGGACAGGAAGCCGCTGCCGGTGCCGATTTCCAGCACTTCGTCACCCGGCTGCAGATCCAGTGCCTGCAGGGTACGGCCCTCGATGACCGGCTTCATCATCTTCTGGCCGTGGCCGATCGGCAGTTCGACATCGGCGTAGGCCAGCGCCCGGTGTGCATCGGCGACAAAAGCCTCGCGCGGCAGGCGGGCCAGGACGTCGAGCACCTTGATGTCCAGCACGTCCCAGGGACGGATCTGCTGTTCCACCATCAGTTCGCGGGCGTGGGCGTAATCAATCGTCATGAGGTTCAAATCCAGCGCAGTGGGCCGGCCATTTTACCGGTGCCGGAGGCCGGCGGCGCGCCCAGAGCATCAGCTGCCGGGTGGCCGGGGTCGCAGTGCCGGAAGTCATCGCGACCTCCGGTTCGTTCAGTTTTGGTTATTCAGCCGTCCCGGCCCCTCGCGGCGCATAGGCGCGCAGGAAGAAGTCGATGCTGGCGGTCACGTGGGCAAGAGGGTCGCACTCCACCGGTGACAGTGGCATGCCACACATCATATGCATGTGCACTTCGCCCTTGACCAGGGTCAGGAACTGCTCGCCAGCCAGCGAATAGTCGGTGATTTCCAGCTCGCCGCGCTCGGCGCGTGCCCGCAGGAAGTCAGCCAGGGCCTCGCAGGTACGTTCCGGTCCTGCCTTCCAGAACAGCTCGCGCAGGCGTTCGTCGGTCTCCGGCGCCATCATCATGCGCTGGATCGAGATCGCCGCATCGGAAGTGATCAGTTCGAAGAAGGCCAGGCCGATGCCGATCAGCTGGTCGCGCAGCGGGCCGTCCGCGTCGGCCACGAACAGGGCATCGGGCAGCATTTCAATGCACTTTGACTGCACGGCCTCGGAGAACAGGGTCTCCTTGTCGCCGAAGTGGCTGTACACGGTCAGCTTCGAGACGCCGGCCTGGGCGGCAATGGCGTCCATGCTCACGCCGGTATACCCCTGTTCGATAAACAGTACCTTGGCTGCTTCAAGGATCGCCGCGCGCTTGCCCAGATCCTTGGGGCGCCCGGGTCCGGCGGCCTTGGCAGCGGGCTTGGCCGACGGCTTGCGGGAAGTGGAAGAACTCATCGCAACAATACTAGACCAAGCGGTTCGATATTTATACTATACCGGCCGGTTTATTAAATTGGGCCGGCAGTCGCGGCTCCCCCTTGTTGCAACCCTGCGTTTTCAGGACGTTGACCCGATGAAGATCGTGCGCTGGATGGGCGGTATGGTGTGGGTGGCTGCGCTGGCAGCCTGTTCGGGACAGGAACAGGCGCCGCAGGCGGCCGTGCCGGTACTGGTGGTTCACCCCGGCGAACAGGCCGGACAGGCGCCGGCGGCATTCCCGGGCACGGTGCGTGCCCGTCAGGAAAGCCCGCTGTCGTTCCGCGTCGGAGGCAACCTGGTCAAGCGCCACGTCGATGCCGGCCAGCGGGTGAAGAAGGGCGACGTGCTGGCCGAACTGGACGTGGCTGACTTCGCGCTGCAGGCCCGTGCCTCACAGGCGCAGCTGGCTGCGGCCGAGGCCGACCTGGTGCGTGCCCGCGATGACCTGAAGCGCTACCAGGTGCTGGCCGACCAGCAACTAGTCAGCCGCTCGCAGCTGGACCAGCAGTCCGCGGCGTTCAAGGCCGCGCAGGGCCAGGCCAATGCGGCCCGCGCCAACCTCGATGTGCTGCGCAACCAGGCTGACTACGCGCAGCTGCGCGCGCCGGCCGATGGCGTGATCGCCAGCCGCGAGGCCGAAGCCGGGCAGGTGGTGTCCGCCGGCCAGACCATCTTCAACCTGGCCGCCGATGGCGGCCGCGAAGTGCTGATCGACCTGCCCGAGGCGACCATCCGCGACTACGCGGTCGGCCAGCCGGTCGAGGTGGAACTGTGGAACCGCCCGGGCCAGCGCCTGCCCGGTACGATCCGCGAGATCGCCGCCGCTGCCGATCCGCAGGCACGCACCTATGCCACCCGCGTCAGCCTGGCCGCCGATGCGCTGGCCGATGTCGAACTGGGCCAGAGCGCACGCGTCTACAGCAGCGCCGGTCGCCACGGTACCCTGCAGCTGCCGCTGGGCGCGCTGCAGCGCGGTGCCAATGGTGCCGCCAGCGTGTGGGTGGTCGATCCGGCCAACAGCACGCTGAAGGCCGCCCCGGTCACCACCGGTGCGTTTGGCAGCGAGACCGTGCCGGTGCTGTCCGGCGTGAACGCGGGTGACTGGGTGGTTGCCGCCGGTGGCCACCTGCTGCGAGCGGGCCAGCCGGTGATCGCCGTGGACCGGCAGAACCGCCCGGTGCTGAAGCCGGCCGCGCCGGCCGCTGCCGCCAAGGCCAAGGAGTAAGCCGGTGCGCCGCTTCAATCTTTCCGAGTGGGCGCTGGCCAACCGCCCGCTGGTGCTGTTCGCGATGCTGGCCTTCGCGCTGATCGGCGCGTGGTCGTACAAGCACCTGGGCCAGTCCGAGGATCCACCATTCACCTTCAAGGCGATGGTGGTGCGCACGCTGTGGCCGGGCGCCACCGCCGAACAGGTCTCGCGGCAGGTGACCGAGCCGATCGAGAAGGCGCTGATGAACACCGGCGAGTACGAGTTCATCCGCTCCTATTCGCGCCCCGGCGAATCGCAGGTCATCTTCATGGCCCGCGACAGCCTGCGTTCCAGGCAGATCCCGGACCTGTGGTACCAGGTGCGCAAGCGCGTGGGCGACATCCGTGCGACGCTGCCGCGCGAGATCGTCGGTCCGTTCTTCAACGATGAGTTCGGCGACACCTACGGCAACATCTATGCGTTGACCGGCAAGGGCTTCGACTACGCGGTGATGCGCGACTACGCCGACCGCATCCAGCTGGAACTGCAGCGCGTGCCCGATGTCGGCAAGATCGACCTGGTCGGCCTGCAGGACGAGAAGGTGTGGATCGAGCTGTCCAACACCCGCCTGGCCACGCTGGGTGTGTCGATGCAGCAGGTACAGCAGGCGCTGGCCGACCAGAATGCGGTCACCGGCACCAGCTTCTTCGAGACCGCCACCGACCGCGTGCAGCTGCGCGTGACCGGCCAGTTCAACGACATCGAAGCGATCCGCCAGTTCCCGATCCGCGCCGGTGACCGCACCGTGCACCTGGGCGACATCGCCGAGGTCAAGCGTGGCTTCGCCGATCCGGCGTCGCCGAAGATGCGCTTCATGGGTGAAGAGGCCATCGGCCTGGCAGTGGCGATGAAGGATGGCGGTGACATCCTCAAGCTCGGCGCCAATCTCGATGCCGAGTTCGAGCGCCTGCAGAAGACCCTGCCGGCGGGCATGCAGCTGCGCAAGGTGTCCGACCAGCCGCAGTCGGTGGAAGAGTCGGTCGGCGAGTTCGTGCAGGTGCTGACCGAAGCGGTGGTGATCGTGCTGCTGGTCAGTTTCTTCTCGCTGGGCCTGCGCACCGGCCTCGTAGTGGGCGTGACCATTCCACTGGTGCTGGCGATGACCTTCTTCGTCATGCACTACTTCGACATCGGCCTGCACAAGATTTCGCTGGGTGCACTGGTGCTGGCGCTGGGCCTGCTGGTGGACGATGCGATCATCGCGGTGGAGATGATGGCCACCAAGATGGAGCAGGGTTACGACCGCCTGCGCGCGGCCAGTTTCGCCTGGGAGTCGACCGCGTTCCCGATGCTGACCGGCACGCTGATCACGGCGGCCGGCTTCCTGCCCATCGCTACGGCGGCCTCGAGCACCGGTGAGTACACGCGTTCGCTGTTCCAGGTGGTGACCATCGCGCTGGTGGTGTCGTGGATCGCGGCGGTGCTGTTCATCCCGTACCTGGGCGACAAGATGCTGCCGGACCTGTTCAATCCGCAGCCGCCGAAGCCGGGCAGCGTGTCCGCGCGCTGGCATGCCAAGCGCCAGCAGTGGGCCGACCGCTATCCGGCGCTGGCCAACCTGATCGCGCCGCCGCAGCACGGGCACGACCACGATCCGTACCAGCGCCCGTTCTACCGCAGCTTCCGTCGCTTCCTCGATGGCTGCCTGCGCCACCGCTGGTGGGTGATTGCCGCGACCATTGCCCTGTTCGTGTTCTCGCTGATGATGTTCCGCTTCGTGCCGCAGCAGTTCTTCCCGGATTCGACCCGGCCGGAACTGATGGTGGACATCGAGCTGGCCGAGGGCGCATCGCTGCGCTCGACCCAGGCCCAGGCCGAGAAGCTGGAGAAGCTGCTGTCCAGCCGCGAGGGCATCGCCAACTACGTGTCCTACGTGGGCACCGGTTCGCCGCGCTTCTACCTGCCGCTGGACCAGCAGCTGCCGGCCACCAACTTCGCCCAGTTCGTGGTACTGGCCAAGGACATCAAATCGCGCGAAAGCACCCGCGACTGGCTGCTGCACGAGGTGATTCCGAAGTTCCCGGACGTGCAGATGCGCGTGACCCGCCTGGAGAACGGCCCGCCGGTCGGTTACCCGGTGCAGATGCGCATTTCCGGCGAGCACATCGAGAAGGTGCAGGCGATCGCGCGCCAGGTCGAGGCCAAGGTGCGCGAGAACCCGCACGTGATGAACGTCAACCTGGACTGGAGCGAGCCGAGCAAGGTGGTGCGGCTGGTGATCGACCAGGAGCGCGCCCGCGCGCTGGGCGTGAGCAGTGCCCAGGTCAGCCAGTTCCTGTCCAGTTCGCTGGCCGGGCAATCGGTGAGCGTGTACCGCGAAGGCAACCGCCAGATCGAGATGCTGCTGCGTGGCCCGGCCGATGAGCGCAACCAGCTGGAGCTGCTGTCGAGCCTGTCGATGCCGACTGCCAACGGCGGCAGCATCACGCTGTCGCAGGTGGCGACGATGGAGTACGGCTTCGAGGACGGCATCATCTGGCACCGCAACCGCCTGCCGACGGTGACCGTGCGCGCCGACATCAGCGATGGCATGCAGCCGTTGGATGTGGTGCACCAGATCCTGCCAACGCTGGACGGCATCCGTGCCGAGCTGCCCAGCGGCTACCTGCTGGAAACCGGCGGTACCGTGGAGGATTCGGCACGTGGCCAGAACTCGATCAAGGCCGGCATGCCGCTGTTCCTGGTGGTGGTGGCCACGCTGCTGATGCTGCAGCTGCGCAGCTTCTCGCGCGCGGCGATGGTGCTGGTGACCGCGCCGCTGGGCATCATCGGTGCGACGTTGTTCCTGCTGCTGTTCCGCGCGCCGTTCGGCTTCGTGGCACTGCTGGGCACGATCGCACTGGCCGGCATGATCATGCGCAACTCGGTGATCCTGATCGACCAGATCCAGCAGGACATCGATGCCGGGCATGACCGTTGGCATTCGATCATCGACGCCACGGTGCGCCGCTTCCGCCCGATCGTTCTGACCGCGCTGGCGGCCGTGCTGGCGATGATTCCGCTGTCGCGCAGCGCGTTCTATGGCTCGATGGCGATCTCGATCATGGGTGGCCTGATCGTGGGCACGGTGCTGACCCTGGTGTTCCTGCCGGCGCTGTATGCGGCATGGTTCCGGGTGAAGCCGGACGAATCCGGGGCGTAATGCCCCGGATTCTGCGGCCACCGCCCTGGTAGGTGCCAACCTTGGTTGGCACTGACGCATGCATCCACGCATGGTGTGGATCTACAGCAGCTGGTCTTTGCCCTGGTAGGTGCCAACCTTGGTTGGCACTGCGGCACGCATCCACGCATGGCGTGGATCTACTGTAGCTGCAGGCCGCTCCGCAGCACCGGCAGCAGCCATTCGATGAATACCTGCACGCGTTGCGCGCGGTGTTGCCGATGCGGCTGCAGCAGGGTCACCGGCAACGGCTGCGCCACGTACTGCGGCATCACTTCCACCAGTTCGCCGGATTGCAGTTCCGCCTGCACGTCGTAACGCGGAATCTGCAGCAACCCCAGGCCGGCCACGCAGCACGCGATCGACGCTTCTGCACTGTTCACCCGCACCCAGCCGGGCATCGGCAATGTGCGCAGCTGCGCGCCCTCCTGCCACTCCCACGGTTCCACCCGTGCCGTGGTCGGCGATGCATAGTTCACCGCACGATGCTGCTGCAGGTCGGCAGGCTGCTGCGGCACGCCGTGTTCACGCAGGTACGCCGGCGCGGCGACGTTGACGAAGTCGAGCTGGCCAAGCGTGCGCGCCACCAGACTGGAATCGCCCAGCTGCCCGACACGCAACACCGCATCGCAACCGTCTTCGATCAGGTTCACCGCGCGGTCGGTCATGCCCAGGTCGACTTCCACCTGCGGATGGCGCGCGAAGAAGTCGGGCAGCGCCGGGGCGATGATGCGGCGGCCGATGCGACTTGGCACGTCGATCTTCAGCAGACCCACCGGCTGCGCATCGTCCTGCCGGAACAGCGATTCGGCGTCTTCAACCTCGGCGATCAGGCGCAGGCAGCGGGCATGGAACACGTCGCCGTCGTGGGTGGTGGACACCCGTCGGGTCGAGCGCTGCAGCAGGCGGGTACCGAGACGCTGCTCCAGCTCCGCAATGGCTGCCGAGACGGTGGAGCGGGGCAGGCCGAGCTGGTCGGCGGCGCGGGTGAAGCTGGCGCACTCCACCACCCGGGTGAAGATGCGGAAGCGATCGATCCGGTCCATTGTTCGCTGGCTCTGGAAGGTTAAGTCAATGCGGCGGGCTTTATCCGCATTTTCTGCACGATATCGTCGTCAGGGCAGGGTTGCCACCCCGGACAGCCCACTTCCGAGACCGAGGCCATGACCGACCATTCCCTCAAGGGCAAGACCGTGCTGATCGCCGGTGGCGCCAAAAACCTGGGCGGACTGATCGCCCGCGACTTCGCCAGCCAGGGCGCCAAAGCCATCGTCATCCACTACAACAGCGCCGCCACCCAGGCCGATGCAGAGGCGACCGTGACCGCCGTACAGGCCGCTGGCAGCAAGGCCGTTGCCCTGCAGGGCGACCTGACGTCGGCGGCAGCGATGGAGCGCTTGTTCGCCGATGCCGTGGCCGCAGTCGGCCGTCCCGACATCGCCATCAATACGGTCGGCAAGGTGCTGAAGAAGCCGCTGCTGGAGATCAGCGAAGCGGAGTACGACGAGATGAGCGCGGTCAACGCCAAGGCCGCGTTCTTCTTCCTCAAGGAGGCTGGACGCCACGTCAACGACGGTGGCCGCATCTGCACCCTGGTCACCTCACTGCTGGGTGCGTTCACGCCGTTCTATTCCAGCTATGCCGGCACCAAGGCGCCGGTCGAGCATTTCACCCGCGCCGCATCGAAGGAGTTCGGTGAGCGCGGCATCTCGGTGACTGCGATCGGGCCGGGCCCGATGGACACGCCGTTCTTCTACCCGGCCGAGAGTGCCGATGCGCAGGCGTACCACAAGACCGCGGCCGCGCTCTCGGCGTTCACCCGCACCGGCCTGACCGACATCGCCGACATCGTGCCGTGGATCCGCTTCCTGGTCACCGATGGCTGGTGGATGACCGGGCAGACCATCCTGGTCAATGGTGGGTACACCACCAAATAATGCAGCCACGCATGGCGTGGCTCTACAGTAGAGCCACCCCATGGGTGGCGGCCCGCAATGTCCGGAGGGAGAGGCGCCACGCGTGGCGTGGCGCTATCGGATCAATTGAGTTTGGCCAGCACCGCGTCGGTGGCGGCTGCCGTGCTCACCGCCTGGCCCTTGGCGGCCAGATCGGCGGTGAACACGCCATCGTCCAGCACGGCGTGCACGGCGGCTTCCACGGCAGCGGCTTCCGTTTCCAACCCCAGCGAATGGCGCAGCAGCATCGCGGCGCTGAAGATCGTCGCGTACGGATTGGCGATGCCCTTGCCAGCGATGTCCGGGGCCGAACCATGGATGGGCTCGTAGATGCCGACTGCACCGGGTTCGCCCAGCGAGGCCGACGGCAGCAGGCCGAGCGAGCCGGCCAGCATCGAGGCTTCGTCGGTGAGGATGTCGCCGAACATGTTCTCGGTCACGATCACGTCGTACTCGCGCGGCTTGGCCAGCAGGTGCATGGCCATGGAATCGACCAGCTGGTGCTCCAGTGCAACGTCCGGGAATTCCTCGCGGCCGATGCGCGCGGCCACGTCACGCCACAGGCGCGAGGTCTCCAGCACGTTGGCCTTGTCCACCGAGGTGACCTTGCCGCGGCGCTGCCGGGCCAGGCGGAAGGCACTGCGCAGCACGCGTTCGATCTCGGCCACGGTGTAGCGGCACAGGTCGCTGGCGCTATCGGCGTCGCGGGTCTTGTCGCCGAAGTAGATGCCACCGGTCAGTTCGCGTACCACGACGAAGTCCACGCCCTGCAGCAGCTCGGCCTTGATCGGCGAGGCGTGCAGTGCGGCTTCGTGGGTGCGCACCGGGCGCAGGTTGGCATACAGGCCCAGCGCCTTGCGGATCGCCAGCAGGCCCTGTTCCGGGCGCACCTTGGCGTTGGGATCGGACCACTTCGGGCCGCCGACCGCACCCAGCAGCACCGCGTTGGCGGCCTGGCAGGCAGTCAACGTCGAGGCCGGCAGCGGCTCGCCGTGGCGGTCGATGGCGATGCCACCGATGTCGTGCTCGCTGAAGGTGAAGGTGTGGTTGAAGCGCGTGGCGACAGACTTCAGGACGGCGACTGCCGCGGCGGCCACTTCCGGGCCGATGCCATCACCGGGCAGGACAACAATTTCAGCGTGCATGCTCACTCTCGTAGCGTTCGATTTCAGGGACACGGCCCAACAGATACCCCAACTGGTCGACGCCTTCCAGCAGGCAGGTCTGCGAGAAGCCATCCAGCGGGAAGGAATAGACGTGCCCATCGGGCGTGCGCAGCTCACGCGCGGCCACGTCGATGGTCAGCTCGTCGTCCGGGCGTTGCATCAGCGCCTGCACGTCGGCTTCGTCCAGTACGATCGGCAGCAGGCCGTTCTTCAGCGAGTTGCCGCGGAAGATGTCGGCGATCTCGCTGCTGACGATGGCGCGCAGGCCCAGGTCGGTCAGTGCCCACGGTGCATGCTCGCGCGACGAGCCGCAGCCGAAGTTGCGGCCCGCCAGCAGGATGCTGCGGCCGGCGTTGTGCGGCTGGTTGAAGGCGAAGTCGGCCACCGGCGAGCCGTCGGCCTGCCAGCGCCAGTCATTGAACGCGTTGCGGCCCAGGCCGGCGCGTTCGGTGGTGGACAGGAACCGCGCCGGAATGATCTGGTCGGTGTCGATGTTGGTCTGGCGCAGCACCACGCTGGCCGAGGTCAGGGTACGGAAACCGGCCATCACGCCACCTCCTGTGCGAACAGTTCGCGGGTATCGGCGACGTGCCCGTTCACCGCGGCCCACGCCGCGCTCATCGGTGAGGCCAGCAGCGTGCGCGAACCGGGTCCTTGGCGGCCTTCGAAGTTGCGGTTGCTGGTGCTCACGGCCAGCTGCCCGGGCGCGACCAGATCGCCGTTCATGGCGATGCACATCGAGCAGCCCGGCTCGCGCCACTCGGCACCGGCCGCGCGCACGATCTCGTGGATGCCTTCGGCCTCGGCTTCGCGCTTGACGATCTCCGAGCCCGGCACCACCAGCATGCGCACCCGGTCAGCGACGCGACGGCCGCGCAGCACCTGCGCCACTTCGCGCATGTCGCTCAGGCGGCCATTGGTGCACGAACCGACGAACACCACGTCCACCGGCGTGCCCGCCAGCGCCTTGCCAGCCTGGAAATGCATGTAGTCCAGGCCCTTCTGTGCGGCGGCATCGTTGGCGGCGGGAATCGGTGCATCCACCGCGATGGCGGTGCCCGGATGCGTGCCCCACGTCAGGGTCGGGCGGATGTCGGCGGCGTCGATGTGCACTTCGCTGTCAAAGCGCGCGCCGTCATCGCTGCGCAGCTGCTGCCAGCGCGCCACGGCAGCGTCGAAATCGGCGCCCTTCGGCCCACGCGGGGTAGCAGCGACGAAGTCGAAGGTGACCTGGTCCGGCGCCACCATGCCGGCACGCGCACCCGCCTCGATCGACATGTTGCACAGGGTCATGCGCTGTTCCATGTCCATCGCTTCGATGGTGCTGCCACGGAACTCGATGACGTGGCCGGTGCCGCCGTTGACGCCGATCACGCCGATGATGTGCAGGACCACGTCCTTGGCGCCGACGCCGGGCGCCAGCGGGCCATCGACGGTGATCGCGAAGGTCTTCGCCTTGCGCTGCAGCAGGCACTGCGTGGCCAGCACGTGGCCGACTTCGCTGGTGCCGATGCCGAAGGCCAGCGAACCGAACGCACCGTGGGTGGAGGTGTGGCTGTCGCCGCAGACGATGGTCATGCCGGGCTGGGTGAAGCCTTGTTCCGGCGCGATCACGTGGACGATGCCGCGATTGTCCGAGGCCATGTCGAACAGTTCGATGCCGTGTTCGGCGCAGTTGCGTGCCAGGGTGGCGACCTGCGCTTCGGACGCAGCGCTGGCGTAAGGCAACGTGCCGTCGGCGGCAGGCGGCAGGGTTGGCGTGGAGTGGTCCATCGTCGCCTTGGTGCGGTCCGGGCGGCGCGGCGACAGGCCGCGCTCGCGCAGTTCGGTGAACGCCTGCGGCGAGGTCACCTCGTGGATCAGGTGCAGGTCGATGTACAGCACGGCGGGGGCGCTGTCGGTTTCGGGAACCACCACGTGGGCGTCCCACAGTTTGTCGTACAGGGTGCGGGGTGCGGAAGTCATGCGTATGCCTGGCAGAAGTACGAAATAGCGAACATCAGTAAAGAAAACGGAACGGTCAAGTCAGCGACGGCGGGCGAGCACGCGCAGGCGCACGTAGTCGGCCAGCGGCTGGCCGGCGGCATTGCGCGGCAGCTCGGCCAGCAACGCGGTGGCGGCCTCGCGCACGGTAGCGCGGGCCTCGGCCGGCAGGTCGTCCAGCAGTGGTGCGGCGAAGACCCGCAGCCAGCCGGCCACGCCGGTCGGCAGTGCGGTTGGGCGCGGCGTGCACTCGATCAGTTGCACCTGGAAGCCATGCTGGCGCAGGCGGTCGGCGTAGGCATCGGCCGTCGGGAAATACCACTGGAAGGTGCTGGCGCCATGGCCGTGGGCCACGCGCGCGGCCTGTACCGCCGCGATGATCGTGGCCACGTTGCCGTGGCCACCGAATTCGGCGACAAAGCGGCCGCCGGGGCGCAGGGCGCGGCGCACGCCTTCCAGCACGCGGTCCGGAGTCGTCATCCAATGCAGTGCGGCATTGCTGAACACTGCATCGAACTCGCTGTCGAACGACAGCGCGTGGCCGTCCATCACCTGCGCGTCGACACCGCGTGCGCGGGCGGCGACCACCAGTTCCGGCGAAGCATCCACGCCGTGGATGCGTGCGCCGCTCAGCGCCAGCTCGGTACTGAGTACGCCATCGCCACAGCCCAGGTCGAGGATGCGCTCACCGGCGCGCGGGTCGAGCAGGCGCGAGACCGCGCCGCCGAGCAGCGGGACGAAGCCGGCGTCAATCGCATAGTCCTGGGCGTTCCACTGCTGGCCAGCGGCGCTGGCCGGGGTGAAGGTGTCGAAGGCGCTCATGGCGGGTTCCTCAGGCGGTGGCAGGGGTGGGAACGTCGGTGCTGTTGTGGGCGGTGGCCTGGCGCTGGCGCAGCAGGCGGTTGGCCACATCCAGCCAGGCCAGCGCGGAGGCTTCGATGATGTCCTTGCTGGTGCCGGTGCCGTCGTACTCCACGCCTTCGTGGCGCACGCTCAGGTTGGCCTCACCGCGCGCATCGGCGCCGATGCCGACGCTGTGCACGTGGTAGCTGTCCAGCATCAGCTGCACGCCGGTAGCGGCCGACAGCGCGCCGAACAGCGCATCGACCGGGCCATCGCCCTGCGCGGTCTCGGCCACGCGGTTGCCGTCCGGGTCGGACAGTTCGACCAGCGCGTTGGCGCGGCTGCCGACATCGCTGATGGTCATCGAGGCCAGGCGGTAGCCCTGCGCGTTGGAGCCGCCCTGCATCAACGTCTGCAGGTCGGCATCGGTGACCACGCGCTGCTGTTCGCACAGGCCCTTGAACTGCTCGAACACCAGTTTCAGTTCGTCTTCGTCCAGCCAGAAGCCCAGCGCACGCAGACGCGCTTCAACAGCGGCACGGCCACTGTGGCGGCCCAGCACCATCTGCGAATCCTCCCAGCCCACGTCTTCCGGGCGCATGATTTCGTAGGTGCCGCGGTGGCGCAGCATGCCGTGCTGGTGGATGCCCGATTCGTGGGCGAACGCGTTGGCGCCGACGATGGCCTTGTTGCGCTGTACCGGCATGCCGACCAGGCGCTGCAGCAACTGCGAGGTGCCGACGATGCGCGGGGTGTTGATCGAACTGTCCTGCTCGTAGAAGGCCTGGCGCACCTTCAGCACCATCGCGATCTCTTCCAGCGAACAGTTGCCGGCGCGCTCGCCGATGCCGTTGACGGTGCACTCGACCTGGCGCGCGCCGCCTTCGATGGCGGCCAGCGAGTTGGCCACGGCCAGGCCCAGATCATTGTGGCAGTGCGCGCTGAAGATCACATTGGCGGCGTTCGGAACGTCGGCGACGCCGGCGATGACCTGCTGGAACATCGCGCGGATTTCTTCCGGCGTGGTGAAGCCGACGGTGTCGGGCAGGTTGATGGTGGTGGCACCGGCGGCGATCGCCACGCGCGCGACTTCGATCAGGTAATCCAGCTCGGTACGGGTGGCATCCTCGGCCGAGAATTCGACATCGTCGATGTAGGAGCGGGCCAGCGATACATGCTTGCGTACCGACTCCAGGACCTGCTCGCGGGTCATCCGCAGCTTGTGCTCACGGTGCAGCGGGCTGGTGGACAGGAACACGTGCAGGCGCGGGTTGGCGGCCGCTTCCAATGCACGTGCCGAGGTTTCGATATCGGCCTGCAGGCAGCGCGACAGCACCGCCAGGCTCAGGCTCGGGCGGCGCAATTCGCGGCCGATCAGTGCCATCGCTTCGCGGTCGGACTGCGAGCTGGCCGGGAAGCCGGTCTCGATGATGTCCACGCCCAGTTCGTCCAGCGCACGCGCCATCACCAGCTTCTGCGGCGGGCTCATGCTGCAGCCGGGGGACTGCTCGCCGTCACGCAGGGTGGTGTCGAAGATGCGGATGCGCGGGGTGGTAATTCGTTCGATGGTGGTCACAGGGAAATCTCCTCGACAGCGGGCGTTGCGGCTTGCAGGTGGGAAGGGGAAGGCATGGGGGAGGGCGGCGCGCTGGCCTTGGCGGGCGAGCGGGGTGTTTCGCTGCGCCGTCGCCGTGGCTTGCGCGGCGGGCGCGGTCGGATGTCGGTAAGCAGGCCGGCCAGCACGCCGGCATCGATGTTCCCGCCGGAGACCACCGCGCACTTGCGGCGGCCAGCGACGCGGCGGCCAGCGGCCAGCGCCAGCGCGCCGGCACCCTCGGCAATGATGTGTTCTTCCAGTGCCAGCCGGACCAGGGTTTCGCGCAGTTCGGCTTCGCGCACGATCACCACATCGTCCAGCAGCGAGGTGCACAGGCGACGGGTCAGGAAGCCGGGGATCTTCACCCGCACGCCGTCGGCCAGCGAGGCGACGGGTGCGATCTCGCGCACGTCGCCGCGGATCGCGCGTGCCATCGAATCAACGCCTTCCACCTGCGCGCCGACCACGCGCACGCCCTGTGATTTCAGCGCCAGGGCCACGCCGGAAGCCAGGCCACCGCCACCGATCGGCACGATCACCACGTCCGGGGCATGCGCGGCCAGCTCGATGCCGACCGTGCCCTGGCCGGCGATCACGTCGGCATCGTCGAACGCGGACAGGAAGCGGTAGCCGTGGCGTTGTGCCAGTTCGACCGCGAAGGCGTAGGCTTCGTCATAGCTGTTGCCGTGCTGGCGCACGGTCGCGCCCCAGTGGGCGACGCCGGCGATCTTGGTGGCGGGTGCACCATGCGGCATCACAGTGATGGCCGGCACATCCAGGCGATAGGCGGCCCAGGCCACGCCCTGGGCGTGGTTGCCGGCCGAGGCGCAGATCACCGGCCGGGTGTCGCCGCGTTCGCGGCCGGCCAGCAGTGCATTCAATGCGCCGCGCACCTTGTAGGAACCGGTGCGCTGCAGGTTCTCCAGCTTCAGCCAGGTACCGAAGCGTTCGGCGTGGTGCAGCGGGGTGGGCGGCAGGAAGCGGCGCAGGCGGGCCTGCGCTGCCAGGACGTCGGCGACGCTTACGTCGCCGACATCGCTTTCCTGGCTGGTGTCAGCGGCCGGCATGGGCCACCAGCGCGGTGCGGAAGACCGCCGCATGCGGGCACGGGCGGCGAAGAAGACGCCTCCGTACCGGCACCGTGGTCGCTACGGTACGGGTGTTCATGGCGATACTCCTTCCACGGCGGTGACCTGCACGGACACGCAGTCGTAGATCTTCTCGATCTGCCGGCACAGCGTTTCCGCCGGGCGCTGGCCATCGACGACCAGCTGCAGGTGCCAGCGGCCATCGTCGGCGGCCACCGGCGCACCGCTGATCGCACGCGGCGCAAAGCCGCGGCGTTCGGCCATGCCGATCACGCGCAGCAGCGCGCCTTCGGCCGGGTGCAGCACCAGGTCAAGCCGGTATTGCATTGGGGGTCTCCTGGCGGGCGTGGGCGGGATTGCTTTCCAGCATCGTGCTGTTGGCGGTGTTCGGCGGCACCAGCGGCCACACGTTGGCGCGTGCATCGATGGCCACGTGCAGCAGTGCCGGGCCCGGTTCGGCCAGCAGCGCGGCCAGGCCGCCTTCCACGTCGTCGCGGTTGTCGATGCGGGTGGCGGCAATGCCGAACACCTGCGCCAGGGCTACGAAGTCCGGGTTGTCGGACAGGTCGATCTCGCTGTAACGCTCGGCGAAGAACAGTTCCTGCCACTGCCGCACCATGCCCAGCGAACTGTTGTCCAGCAGCACGATCTTCACCGGCAGGCGGCAGCGGGCGATGGTCGCCAGCTCCTGCACGTTCATCATGAAGCTGCCGTCGCCGGACACCAGTACCACGGTGCGCTCCGGACAGGCGAACTGCGCACCCATCGCCGCTGGCAGGCCGAAGCCCATCGTGCCCAGTGCGCCACTGGTCAGGTGGTTGCGGGGATGGTTGAAGCGGCAGTGCTGGGCCACCCACATCTGGTGCTGGCCGACATCGCAGGCGATCACCGCATCGGTCGGTGCCAGCTCGCTCAGGCGCTTCAGCAGCGCCGGGGCGTAGATGTGCTGGCCCGGTGCGTCGTAGCGGGCAGCGAAGCGGTCGCGGTGCTGCGCACAGCGCTTGCGCCATGCATCCTGGTGGGCCTTGGGGGAGGGGAAGGCCGCACGCAGGGCGCGGATGGCGTGACCGACATTGCCAGGCACGGCGACGTCGGCACTGCGCAGCTTGGAGATCTCGTAGGCGTCCGCATCGATGTGGACGACGCGGGCAAATGGCGCGAACTCGGCCAGCTTGCCGGTCGCGCGGTCGTCGAAGCGCGCGCCCAGCACCAGCAACAGGTCGCTTTCCTGCACCGCCATGTTGGCCGCGCGGGTGCCGTGCATGCCCAGCATGCCCAGCGACTGCGGATGGTGGGCCGGCAGTGCACCGAGGCCGCGCAGGGTCATCACGGTGGGGATGGCACTGGCCTCGACGAAGTCGCGCAGGTCCTGCACGGCATCACCCAGGGCGATGCCGCCACCTGCGTAGACCACCGGCTTTTCGGCCGCCGCCAGCGCGGCGATGGCCTCGGCGATGGCGGCCTCGGCCGGCGCCGGCGGCGGTTCGACGCTGCTGGGCACATGCGCCGGCAGATGGCTGGCATCGGCCAGCTGCACATCCTTGGGCAGGTCGATCAGCACCGGGCCGGGGCGACCCTCACGGGCAATGCGGAACGCATCGGCCACCACGCGCGGCAGGTCATCGACGCTGCGCACCAGCCAGCTGTGCTTGACGATCGGCATCGTCAGGCCGAACACATCCAGTTCCTGGAAGGCGTCGGTGCCCAGCAGCGGCGTGCCGACCTGGCCGGTGATGCAGACCATCGGTACCGAATCCAGCATCGCATCGGCAATGCCGGTGACCAGGTTCGAGGCGCCCGGGCCGGAGGTGGCCACGCAGACGCCCACCTGGTTGCTGGCGCGGGCGAAGCCGTTGGCGGCCAGCGCCGCGCCCTGCTCATGGCGTACCAGGATGTGCTTCAGCGACGAATCCACCAGCGCGTCGTAGAACGGCATGATGGTGCCACCGGGATAGCCGAACAGCGTGCGGACGCCTTCGGCCTCCAGCGCCTGGGTCAGCCAGCGCGCGCCGTTGGGCGGCGCGCTGCGATGTGTCGAAGAGTTCATGGGGGAACCTTGCAAAGCGGGTGGGGGAGGGCCGCGTGGTTACGCGGCCTGTCCTTGCAACCAGACCATCTTGGCGCGCAGTTCCTTGCCCACCTTCTCGATCGGGTGCTCCAGGTCGGCCTGCTTGAACCTGTTGTAGTTCGGCAGGCCCGCTTCGTACTCGGCCACCCAGTTCTTGGTGAAGGTGCCGTCCTGGATGTCCTTCAGCACCTCCTTCATGCGTTCCTTGGTGCCGGCATCGATCACGCGCGGGCCGCTGACGTAGTCGCCGTACTGCGCGGTCTCGGAGATGAACTCCAACATGCGCGAGATACCGCCTTCATAGAACAGGTCCACGATCAGCTTCAGTTCGTGCAGCACTTCGTAATAGGCGATCTCCGGCTGGTAGCCGGCTTCGACCAGGGTCTCGAATCCGGCCTGCACCAGCGCCGAGGCACCGCCGCACAGCACCGCCTGCTCACCGAACAGATCGGTCTCGGTTTCTTCCTTGAAGGTGGTCTGGATCAGGTTGGCGCGCGCACCGCCGAGGCCGGCCGCATAGGCCTGCGCATGCTGCGCGGCCTTGCCGCTGATGTCCTGGTAGACCGCCCAGATGCACGGCACGCCACGGCCGATCTCGTACTCACGGCGCACCAGCGCGCCGGGGCCCTTCGGCGCGACCAGCACCACGTCCAGGTCGGCACGCGGCTCGATCATCCCGTAATGCACGTTCAGGCCATGCGCGAACAGCAGGCACGCCCCCTGTTTCATGTTCGGCGCCAGCACGTCGTTGTAGAGCTTCTTCTGCACCATGTCCGGGGTCAGCACGGCAACCAGGTCGGCGTCCTTCACGGCCTCGGCGGGCGCGATCACGGTGAAGCCATCGGCCTGCGCCTTGGCTTCGGTCGGCCCGCCCGGACGCAGGCCTACCACCACGTCGAAGCCGGATTCGCGCAGGTTCAGTGCGTGGGCGCGGCCCTGGCTGCCGTAGCCGATGACGGCGATCTTGGTCTGGGGCAGGTCGTTGGTGCTCATGGGGGAGGTTCCTTGCGGTGGGAAGAAAAAAGAACGGCCGGTCGTCGAGGTGACGTGCCGGCCGGTCAGGGGAAAGCGGTGGAGGAGACGCCGCGCATCGCACAGGCACAGCCACCACGAGGCGTGGTGGTGCAGGTCCGGGTTGTGCGATGAGCGTTGGTCATGGTGGTTGCGTCTGAAACCAGGTTCTGAAATGAAAAAACCCGCACCGGGGTGGGTGCGGGTTTTTGAAGAGTTCCGGTGTGTGTGTGTTGCTTACACGCTGGCTCGTCCCGCACCTGTTGGTTGGGTAATAAGTACGAGCACAAGAATCGAACGCAGCGAGGCGGCGCCGGTGTCGGCGGCTTCGATGTGGGTTCGTGGTGGCGTGTTGTGATGCAACATGTGATCGAGAGAAACACAGCCATTTCGACGGTGTCAACCCTCGCGACGGATTTTCTATCGGTTTCCGCTGCATCCAGCGCAATCGCTTGCGGCACAAGGATGGTTGCTGCTGAAAGTGTTTCGGTGAACCCGAATTCACTCCTTTCGGGGCGGTTTTTGCGCGGAATCCGGTGGATTTTTCCGCCCAAGGATCAACGTCCATGACGTCTGTCCGATACCGCGTGAAGGCCGCAGCGGCGAAGATCGGGGAACCACCCGTCCATCGGAACCCGACCGTGTCCCGACGCCTTGCCCGTTCCCTGCTCGCTGCCGCCGTACTGGCTGCCGTACCCGCGCTGTCCTTCGCCGCCGACCGCATCACCGGCCACACCTTCGCCACCCGTTCGGAGGTGATCGCCCCGCATGCGATGGCCGCGACCTCGCAACCACTGGCCACCCAGATCGCGCTGGACGTGATGAAGGGCGGCGGTTCGGCAGTGGACGCGGCGATTGCCGCCAACGCCGCGCTCGGCCTGATGGAGCCGACCGGCAACGGCATCGGCGGCGACCTGTTCGCCATCGTGTGGGACCCGAAGACCCAGAAGCTCTACGGCTACAACGGCTCGGGCCGCTCGCCGAAGTCGCTCACCCTGGCCGAGTTCCAGCGCCGTGGCCTGAAGAACATCCCGGCCACCGGTCCACTGCCGGTGTCGGTGCCGGGTGCCGTCGATGGCTGGTTCGCGCTGCACGACCGCTTCGGTCGCAAGCCGATGGCCGACAACCTGGCGCCGGCCATCCGCTACGCCCGCGAGGGTCACCCGGTGGCCGAGGTGATCGCCTACTACTGGGACCGCTCGGTGCCCAAGTTGTCGCAGTACCCGGGCTTCAAGGAGCAGTTCACGATCAACGGCCACGCCCCGCGCAAGGGCGAGATGTGGAAGAACGCGAACCTGGCCAGCACCCTGCAGAAGATCGCCGACGGTGGCCGCGACGCCTTCTACAAGGGCGAGATCGCCCACACCATCGGTGACTACTTCAAGGCCAACGGTGGCTACCTGAGCTACCAGGACATGGCTGACCATCATGGCGAGTGGGTCGAACCGGTCAGCAGCAACTACCGTGGCTACGACGTGTGGGAACTGCCACCGAACAGCCAGGGTATCGCCGCACTGCAGATCCTCAACGTGCTGGAAGGCTACGACTTCTCGAAGATCCCGTTCGGTTCACCGGAACACGTGCACCTGTTTGTCGAAGCGAAGAAGCTGGCCTTTGCCGACCGTGCGCGTTTCTACGCCGACATGGCGTTCCAGCCGGCGCCGGTGCAGAAGCTCATCTCCAAGGAGTACGCCGCGCAGCGTCGTGCGCTGATCTCGATGGACAAGGCGTTGAAGGAAGTGCAGCCGGGCACGCCGAAGCAGCTGGAGGAGGGCGACACGATCTACATGACCGTGGCCGACGCCGACGGCATGATGGTTTCGCTGATCCAGTCCAACTACCGTGGCATGGGCAGCGGCATGGCACCGCCCGGTCTGGGTTTCATCCTGCAGGACCGTGGCGAGATGTTCGTGCTGCAGAAGAACCATCCCAACGGCTACGCGCCGGGCAAGCGTCCATTCCAGACCATCATTCCGGGGTTCATCACCAAGGGCGGCAAGCCGTATGCCAGCTTCGGCGTGATGGGCGGCGCGATGCAGCCGCAGGGCCATGCGCAGATCGTGATGAACCTGGTGGATTTCGGGATGAACCTGCAGGAAGCCGGCGATGCGCCGCGCATCCAGCATGAAGGTTCCACCGAGCCGACCGGCCAGGCCACGGCGATGACCGACGGCGGCGAAGTGAATCTGGAGACCGGCTTCCCCTACGAGACGGTGCGTACGCTGATGCGCAAGGGGCATCGCATCGTGTTCGCCGATGGGCCTTATGGCGGGTACCAGGCGATCATGCGCGATCCCGAGAGCGGGGTTTATTACGGAGCTTCGGAGAGTCGCAAGGATGGGCAGGCGGCGGGGTACTGAGTTTCCCGGCCAACGGGCTGAGCCCCCTCTGCGGTGGTGGCAGTGATACGGGGCTTGGCCGGGCGGGTGGATTGTCTGGGGGCCGCTGCAAGTACGTCCATGTAAGCTCGGTCGCCGCATCCATGCGGCTCACGCCCCCAGCCAACCCACCCGCCCGGCCACGGACAGTTTCCGTGGCCGTCACCGCAGGAAAAGAAAAGGAAGAGCAAGAGCAAGAGCAAAGGCAACGGCAACGGCAACGGCAACAGCCGCGCGCTGTGGGTTGGGGTCGGATCCGTTTTCCGAAGGAAAACGGATCCGACCCCTTCTTGTTTTCCGATACACCTCTTCCACGCATGGCGTGGAAAACCAACCGTCACCGGGAAATTGTCGGAAGCGGGGAGGGGGCCGATGGCGGGACCGTCCACGGCATGGATGCCGTGGCCGAGCCTACAGGGACGTACTTGCGGCGTGTCCCGCCATCGGCCCCCTCCCCGCCAAACCAGCAGAAATCCAGAGCCGCTTTTGAAGTTGTTGTTGCCGTTGCTTGAAAAAAGCGGTGCAGCCGCAGGCTGCAAAACACCCTCAATCCTGATCGTGCGCGCGCGCTGCCTCGGCCTGCGTCTCCTCCTGCGCCGCCATCTCGCGTGCAATCCACGCATCGATCATGTGCCGCTGGCGCTGCGCCTGCCGCCGCTCCCGCGTGTACTCCTGGTCCAGCACCCGGTACAGCGACACCATCACCAGCACCATCAGCAGCGCGAATGGCAATGCCGCGATCGTGATCATGCCCTGCAGCGCGTCCAGGCCTCCGGCCAGCAGCAACGCCGCTGCAATCAGTGCCACCGCAATGCCCCAGGCCAGCTTGCGCTTCAACGGTGGGTCGCCAGCCTCGTCGGTGGACATGCTGGCCAGCACCAGGACCGCCGAATCGGCCGAGGTCACGAAGAAGATCATCAGCAGCACCAGCGCGATGCACGACAGCAACAACGGTAGCGGCATGCTGTCGAACAGTGTGAACAACACCGTCTCGTAGCCATTGCCAAGCGCCTGCACCAGATCGGCGTGGCCGAAGATCTGTGCCCACAACGCAGTGCCGCCGAACACCGCGAACCAGAAGAAGCCCAGCAGCGTCGGTGCGAGCACGACGCCGATCACGAACTCGCGCACGCTGCGGCCGCGCGAGATGCGCGCGATGAACGATCCCACGAACGGCGCCCACGAGATCCACCAGGCCCAGTAGAAGATCGTCCAGTCCGCCACCCAGGTGCTGCCGGAGAACGGTGACATGCGCAGGCTCATCGTCACCAGCTGGTTGAGGTAGGAGCCCAGCGTGGTGGTGAACGTATCGAAGATGAAGCCGGTCGGCCCCAGCACCAGCAGGATGGCTGCCAGCAGGGCAGCCAACGCCAGGTTGAAGTTGGACAGCCACTTCACACCTCGCTCCACGCCACTGGCGGTGGAGGCCATGTACAACACGAAGGCGACGGCAATGATGGTCATCTGCACGGCGACGGTAGCCTGCACGCTGAAGACGCGTTCGATACCGGCAGCAATCTGGATGGTGCCGAAGCCGAGCGTGGTGGCGACACCGATCGCGGTGGCAACTACGGCGGCGATGTTGACCACCCGACCGATCCAGCCGCGATGGTGGCGGCCGATGATCGGCTGCAGCATGTCGCTGACCAGGCCGCGTCCATTGCGGTTGAACTGGAACCAGGCCATCGCCTGACCGATCAGTGCGTAGATCGCCCACGGGTGCAGGCCCCAGTGGAAGAACGCATAGCGCATCGATGCGCGCGCCGCATCCAGGCTTTGCGGCGCCAGGCCTTCCGGCGGCTTGCTGAAATGCGAGATGGGCTCGGCCGCACCCCAGAACACCAGGCCGATGCCCATGCCGGCGGCGAACAGCATCGACATCCAGCTGGCACGCGAGAACTCGGGTTCGGCGTCCTCGCCGCCGATGCGCAGATTGCCGAAGCGGCCGAACGCCAGGTACATCAGGAACACCAGCGCCAGGAACACCACCAGCAGGTACAGCCAGCCGACACTGCGGATGACTTCCGCCAGCATCGACTGGACCACGGTGTTGAAGGGGCCGGGGGCGATACCGGCGAGCAGCACCAGCAGCAGAACCAGTGCGATGGAAACGCGAAACACCATGAAGGAGCTTCTCCGATCAAGGGGGATTGAGGGGAGCGAGCAGAGCTTGCGGCGAAGGGCCGGCGGCATGCAGCACGGACCGGGCAGGGGCCGCGAAGGCGGCGGGGAACGCATCGATCTCAGCAACGCGATGGCGTGCACGTTACTGAACGCGACGTCATGGTTCCGTTAACGAATGGCGATCTGATCCCGGAGGCGGGCGGTCTATGCTCTAATGCGCACCAAGAAGCGGGGGTACCGGGCCATGTGGCCACGGTTGAGACAGTCCCTTGGAACCTGATCCGGCTCATACCGGCGTAGGGAAGCTTTGCAATGCAGCTGTGCCCGGACTCCGCCCAAGGACCGTCCGTGCGCGGGTGCCGTGCGCCGCCGCTTCGTCCCTGACCTTCCTGGACGATGCCCGATGAACGCACAGCTCTCCGCCCTGCAGCAACAGGCCCAGCAACTCTCCGCATCCGTGACCCGGCCCATTCCCGGCTCGCGCAAGATCCACGTGCCCGGTTCACGCCCGGATCTTCAGGTGCCGATGCGCGAGATCGCGCTGACCCGTACGCCGACGCTGTTCGGCGGCGAAGAGAATGCGCCGGTGACCGTTTACGACACGTCGGGCCCGTACACCGACCCGGAGGTGCGCATCGATCTGTCCGCCGGTTTGCCGGCACTGCGTCGCGGCTGGGTGGAAGAGCGCGGTGATACCGAGCAGCTTGAAGGACTGAGTTCTTCGTTCGGTCGCGATCGCGAGCATGACCCGAAGCTTGACGCGGTGCGTTTCCCCGCGCGCAGCCTGCCACGCCGCGCACGTGCCGGTGCCAACGTCACCCAGATGCATTACGCGCGCCGCGGCATCATCACGCCGGAAATGGAATTCGTCGCCATCCGCGAGAACCAGCGCCTGGACGCGATCCGGGATGCCAGCCTGCTGCAGCAGCACCCGGGCGAGGCCTTCGGCGCGTCGATCCAGAAGGTCATCACCCCTGAGTTCGTGCGCGACGAGATTGCACGTGGCCGCGCGGTGCTGCCCAACAACATCAACCATCCGGAAAGCGAGCCGATGATCATCGGGCGCAACTTCCTCACCAAGATCAACGCCAACATCGGCAACAGCGCCGTATCTTCCGGCATCGCCGAGGAAGTGGAAAAGCTGGTGTGGGCGATCCGCTGGGGCGGCGACACGGTGATGGATCTGTCCACCGGCAAGCACATCCATGAGACCCGTGAATGGATCATCCGCAACTCGCCGGTGGCCATTGGTACCGTGCCGATCTACCAGGCGCTGGAAAAGGTTGATGGTCGTGCCGAGGCGCTTACCTGGGAAATCTTCCGCGACACGCTGATCGAGCAGGCCGAGCAGGGCGTGGACTACTTCACCATCCACGCCGGCGTACTGCTGCGCTACGTGCCGCTCACCGCCAAGCGGGTGACCGGCATCGTCAGCCGCGGGGGCTCGATCATGGCCAAGTGGTGCCTGGCGCACCACAAGGAGAATTTCCTCTACACGCATTTCGAAGAGATCTGCGAAATCATGAAGGCCTACGACGTGACCTTCTCGCTGGGCGATGGCCTGCGCCCGGGTTGCATCGCCGATGCCAACGATGCAGCGCAGTTCGGCGAACTGGAAACGCTGGGTGAACTGACGAAGATCGCCTGGAAACACGATGTGCAGACCATGATCGAAGGCCCCGGCCACGTGCCGATGCAGCTGATCAAGGAAAACATGGACAAGCAGCTGCGCGAATGCGGCGAAGCGCCGTTCTACACGCTGGGCCCGCTGACGACCGACATCGCGCCGGGCTACGACCACATCACCAGTGCGATCGGCGCGGCGATGATCGGCTGGTTTGGCACGGCCATGCTCTGCTACGTGACGCCGAAGGAACACCTGGGCCTGCCCAACCGCCAGGACGTGCGCGACGGCATCATGGCTTACCGCATTGCCGCGCACGCGGCCGACCTGGCCAAGGGGCATCCGGGCGCACAGGTACGCGACAACGCGCTGAGCAAGGCGCGCTTCGAGTTCCGCTGGGAGGACCAGTTCCACCTGGGCCTGGATCCGGAAAAGGCCAAGGAATTCCACGACGAGACGCTGCCGAAGGACGCGCACAAGCTGGCCCACTTCTGCTCGATGTGCGGACCGCACTTCTGTTCGATGAAGATCACCCAGGACGTGCGCGACTACGCCGAGGCCGGCATGAAGGAGAAGTCGCAGGAGTTCCGTGCTGGCGGGGCCGAGGTCTACCGCCAGGGGTGACGGGTAACGGGTAGTGCCGGCCGCCGGCCGGCATTCCGTCGTGCACGGGACCGGGGAGAGTGCTGGCCAATGGCCGGCACTACCGTTCATCACGCCGCGCCCGGCTATCCTCCGCGCATCGCCCAGGGGAAAGGACGCCATGCCCGTTGCCACGACCACCCGCTGGCTGGCCATCGCCCGCCGCCATCCTTCGGCCTGGCTCCTGGCCGCCCAGTTGATCGCGGTGCTGCTGTATCCCGCCCTCGATGACACCGCCGCTGGCCGGGCGGCGCTGGGCATGTTCGGCATGGCGGTACTCGGCCTGGCGCTGTGGGTGGTCCAGCGCAGTCCGCTGGGAACCTGGCTGGCATTGCTGCTGGCCATTCCATCGGTGGTGTTCTCGCTGGCTGGCGCCCTGCTTGACCGCAGCGCGCTGCTGACCACCGCGCAGCTGCTGGAAAGCCTGCTGTACTTCTATACGGCCGGGGCATTGATCGCCTACATGCTGCAGGACCATCGAGTAACACGCGACGAACTGTTCGCGGCCGGGGCAACCTTCACCCTGCTGGCCTGGGGCTTCGCCTTTGCATTCGCGGTGTGCCAACAGTGGTATCCAGGCAGTTTCCAGGGCGCGACGGCTGGCCCCGAACGCAGCTGGATGGAGCTGCTTTATCTGAGCTTCAGCTTGTTGTCCGGAGTTGGATTGAGTGACGTCGTGCCGTTGCACCCGCAGGCACGGGCCTTGGTGATGCTCGAACAGTTCGCAGGCGTCATGTATATCGGCCTTGTGGTGTCGCGTCTGGTCGGATTGACCATGCTTCGGCGCATGTGAAAATGAACGCCAGATAAAAATTTCGCGCCCATAAGGGCGCGAATGGTGATGCAGATTATGTGAATGCGTCGGCGAGAGAGAGCCTGAGTGTCGACCCCGTCATAGGCGGGGTAACCGGCTTAGGCTAATATCCGGGGGCGTTATTGTTTTTGCGGTATGCGCCGATGCTTTGTGCGGAATCTGGCTTTTCGATGGCCCTGTCCAGGGACGGTGGGGACGGTATTGCTGGTGAGCCCTGCCCAGGTCCCGTCCCTACTGTATAGCGGAAAATGAACAGCAGCGAACTCACGCCCATTGACGCCGACCGCGTGCAGGTCGGCGACTGTGTCATCACCTTGTCCTCGCGTGAGGTCGAGGTTGAAGGCGCGCGCCGTCCGCGGCGGCTGACGCCGAAAGCGCTGGGCGTACTTCGCGTGTTGATGCGGCAGCCTGGGCGCGTGGTCACCCGTGAAGAGCTGTTTGCCGAGGTCTGGCCCGATACGTTGCCGACCAATGACGTGCTGACCCAGGCCGTCACCCAGCTGCGCAAGGCGTTCGCCAACGACGATGACAATGGCCAGGCCTACATCGAGACCATCGCCAAGAGCGGCTATCGGCTGCTGGTACCGGTGCAGGCGCTGGACGACTTCGAGCCGGTGGCGGAAGTGGACGCGCTGGCCGTTGCGGATGTGATGCCGTCGCCGGACGGTGCCGGCACGATTCCGGCGCTGGCCGTGCCGGCAGCGCCTTCACGCCGGCGTGGCTGGCGCCAGCTGCGCCGCCAGCTGTTGTGGGTGCTGGGCGTGATGATGCTGGCCGCGCTGCTGGTCATGGCCACATTGTTGCTGCGGCGCGGGCCGGAGCCGAGTTCACCGGTGGATGCAGCGGTCGAGAACGGCGTGCGGGTGATCGGCAGCCCGCAGCGTCCCTATCGCCTGATCACCGCTACCAGTGGTTTTGAAACCTATCCCACACTTTCGCCGGACGGCTCCCAGGTTGCCTACGAAGGCGCCAACGAGGATGGCGCCGGAGGTGGTGTGATCAAGGTGCAGACCTCGGGCAATGCGCCGGCCCGGCAGCTGGCACTACCGCCAAAGGGGGCCAGTGACCGTTTCCCGAGCTGGTCACCGGACGGGCGCGAGATCGCTTTTGCCCGCTTTGGAGCCGACGGCGGTTGCCAGGTGCTGATCGCCAGTGCCACTGGCGGCGGCGTGCGCCAGGCGACCCGTTGCGATGGAACCGAGCTGCTCAGCTTCGACTGGACACCGGATGGCCGCGGCCTGGTCTTTGGCAGCATGGTGGGCCGCTATGCCCATCGCGGTATCCGTGTGCTCGACCTGGCCAGCGGCCAGTGGCGGGCGTTGGACTACGCGGTCGATCAGGATGATTTTGACTACGCGCCACGCTACTCGCCCGACGGCAAGTGGCTGGTGTTCGTGCGCAATCCACAGATGGGCGACCTGTGGCGGATGCCGGCCGGAGGCGGTGAGCTGGAGCAGTTGACCAACGAATCCGCCGAACAGCGTGGCTGGGCCTGGCTGGGCGATGGGCGCAGCATCGTGTTCGGCCGGCGCGTGGACAGCGAGGTGCGGTTGTACTACCTGGACGTGGAGCGCCGCACCTTGCGTGATGCCGGCCTCGACGACGCACAGTGGCCTGCGGTGTCGCGCCACGGCGACGTGCTGGCCTTCGTTCACCGCCGTGCCCAGTTCGGCGTGTTCAAGGTGCCGATGGCCGGCGGCAGCGCCGAGCGGCTGTTCGCGTCCAGCGGGCGCGACGGGCAGCCGATGGCGGCGCCCGACGGTCGCCAGCTGGTCTTCACCTCCGATCGTTCCGGCAGTTTCGCGCTGTGGTGGGCGGACATGCAGCGGCCCGACTCACTGCGGCCGATCGAGGGCCTGCGTCCGGAGGGGCGGCAGGCGCCGGACTGGTCGGCCGACAGCCGCCAGCTGCTGGTGGTCGGGCGTGACGAGCATGGGCGTACCGTTGTCTACGAGATCGCCCCGCGCGACGAGCACCTGCAACCGCTGCCGGTTCCGGTGGATCAGCCGCTGCAGGCCCTGTACGGGGCAACCCCGGAGCAGCTGCTGGTAGTCGAGCGCGATGCAGAGCAACGCACCCGGTTGAGCCTGTTCGATCGCAGCGTGACCCCCTGGCGCCGCCTGGCCAGTATCGACGGCGTCTCCCAGGCGCGTTTCGATCGCGGCGATGGCCGCGTGCTGTTCACACGCCTGGCGTCCGGCGGCTTGTGGTCGGTGGATGCGGCACTGTCCCCGGCCAGCGTGCAGCAGGTCAGTGAAGACCGGCCCAGCCGATGGCGCTATCGCACCTGGACGGTGGCGGGCACCGGTGGCATCGGGTATCTCGGCAACTCGACCGAATGCGGTACGACCTTGATCCATATCCAGGCCGGCGCCGAAGCCCCCGAGCGCTGCCTGGACCGGCAGCGGCTCAGCGCGGGCAACGGCATCAGTGCCAGCGCCGATGGCCGGGACCTGTACGTCGCCCTGGCGGTCAGCGATGGTGCCGACATCGGCGTCATGCAGCTGCCCCGGTCGACGCCGGCACTGTTCCCGGCCTTTCTCAAGTCGTTGATCCTGAAGAAAAATATCTCTTCGTGATTTTTTCGTGGAGTTCTCGCCGCGAATTCGTGGCGATCTCGGCGGATTTTCCTGACGGGCTGACGCCTGATTAGGCAAAACGGAAGCCTGTATCAGGCAAACCCGTGGTGCCCCATGCGTCAACTCTCGCTGGCCGATCGTGGCCAAACCGTCTCCCTCGACAAGGCGCTCGACGATCTCGCGCCGACCTGCATGGGCGTGGCCCGGCTCGGCAGCCTGCAGACCGCAGGGTCAAGCTTCACTGTCTGGCTGCAGGTGCGGGGCAGTTCCTGGGTGGAAGCCAAGGAAGGGCGTTTCCGCCTGCGCCATGGCGAGTGGATTGCCTTCGAGAAGGAGTCGCGCCCGTTGGTGCAGGCCGGCCGTAACGGACTGTGCGTGGGCCTCAGCCTGACTGCGGAGGCGATGCGGGTGCTGTCCGAGATGGCCGACTGCGGCCTGTATGCCGGTCGTGGTCGCATGAGCCGCGGCGACGCCCGCGTTGCCCTGCGCCTGTGGCGCGATGCGCTCGACAGCGGCCTGCCAGCGCAGGCGCTGCGCCCGCTGTTGTTGCATCTGGCCGGCCTGCAGCGTGGCCTGGCCGACAACGTACAGCGCTGCCCCGGTCGCTCACGCAGCCGCAAGCGCCAGGTGTTCGGCCGCATGCAGCGCGCCCGTCTCTATCTGGAGGGCAACAGCCACCGCGTGGTGCGGATCGGCGAACTGGCCGAGCTGACCAACTTCTCCAGCTGGTACCTCTCCAAGACCTTCCAGAGCCTGTATGAAGAGAGCCCCCAGTCGCTTTCGGCACGGTTGCGCCTGGAGCGGGCCGCAGATCTGCTGCGCGACACCGACATGATGGTGGGCGAGGTCGCCGCGGCCAGCGGATTCGACAACTGCTGCAGCTTCGCGCGGGCCTTCCGCGCCCGTTACGGGCAGTCTGCTTCCCGGTTCAGGGAAAACGGCGGCTTGCTCCCGCCACACTCTGCAAAGTCTACGGTTGGGTCGCGCAAATACAGCATCGCAACGCAATCGTAACGTGCTGGAGCGTTTTAACACGCTACTAACACGTACCTTGGAGAGATTGATGAACGTTCGCACCCCTGCCGTGCGGCTGGGCCTGCTGCCCGCCGGCATCGCGCTGGCGCTGGCACCGGCATTTGCTTCCGCACAGGAAGCCAGTGCCCCGACCACCCTTGATCGCCTGGAAGTCACCGGCTCCCGCATCCGCTCGGTGGATGTGGAAACCTCCCAGCCGGTCCTCACCGTAAGCCATGAGGACATCCAGCGTTCGGGCCTGGTCAGCGTCGGCGACCTGCTGCAGAACCTGTCCGTGGCGGGCACCCAGACCTTCAGCAAGGCGGCCGTGCTGGCGTCCAACCCGGAACAGGGCGGCCAGTACGTCAGCCTGTACAACCTGGGTGAGCAGCGCACGCTGGTGCTGGTCAACGGCAAGCGCTGGAGCACCAGCCTGGCCGGCTTCACCGACATGTCGACCATCCCGACCTCGCTGATCGAGCGCATTGAAGTCCTGAAGGACGGCGCCTCGGCGATCTACGGTTCCGACGCCATCTCCGGCGTGGTCAACATCATCCTGCGCAAGAACTTCGATGGCGCCGAGGCCAGTGCCTACTATGGCCAGAACAGCCACGGCGACGGTTCCAAGACCCAGTACAGCCTGACCCTGGGTGCCAGCGGCGAGCGCTCCTCGATCGTGTTCGGCGCGAACTACATCAAGGAAGATCCGGTGTGGGCCAAGGATCGTGGCCTGACCAAGTACTCCTATGGCCAGGGCCACAAGGAAGACGGTCTGAGCCCGGCTGGCCCGTGGGGTCGTTTCACCGATCCGCGTGCCGAAGGCACCGCCGGTGCTGGCGAATACAACAAGGCTGGCAAGTGGGTCCCGAACACCTGGGTGGTCAACCACACCGGTTTCTGGGACACCCCGGTCGGCGTTGGCCAGCCGTCGAACAACTTCAACAACTACCACCTGATTGGTCTGGACGACTACTACAACGCCTCGCAGCAGATGATGCTGAACCAGGGCGCTGAGTCGAAGACCATGTTCACCTCGGCCAGCTACGACATCAACGACAACCTGCGTCTGAAGTCGACGGCGATGTACTCCGAGCGCGATTCCAAGCGCCAGATCGCCGGCTACCCGCTGACCGGCACCTCGCAGCCGCAGTTCCCGGTGGCGATCAGCAAGGACAGCATCTACAACCCGCTGGGCAACTGGGCCAACCCGGGCGCCGGCGTTGACATCGGTGGCTGGGGCCGTCGTATCTTCGAACTGCCGCGCATCACCCAGAACAACGTCAAGTCGCTGCACTTCGACGCGGCCCTGGAAGGCAACTTCGACTTCAACAACCGTCCGTTCGACTGGGATGTGGGCATCAACTACAACCAGTTCGACGTGACCCAGACCAGCTCGGGCAACATCAACCTGCTGGCCCTGAAGAACGCCCTCGGCCCGTCGTTCATCAACGCCAACGGCGTCGCCCAGTGCGGCACCGCTGCCAACCCGATCGCGCTGGGCACCAGCCCGGGCAGCTGCGTCCCGTTCGACCTGCTGGGCGGCGCCAGCGCTGCGACCCCGGATGCGCTGAAGTACATCAATACCCTGCTGAACTCGACCGGCCAGAGCAAGAGCAAGCAGTACTTCGCCAACATCACCGGTTCGCTGTTCGACATGCCGGGCGATGCGGGCGAGTTCGCCTTCGCTGCCGGTTACGAGCATCGCGAAGTGTCGGGCTACGATCACCCGGACGCACTGTCCTCCTCGGGTTACACCACCGAGCTGGCCGCGCAGCCGACCGAAGGCAAGTACAAGACCAACGAGTTCTACCTGGAACTGATGGTGCCGCTGCTGCGTGACCTGCCGGGTGCCAAGGAGCTGTCGCTGGATATCGCCAGCCGCTACTCGGACTACGACAAGTTCGGCAACACGGTCAACAGCAAGTTCAGCGTGACCTGGAAGCCGATCGACGACCTGCTGGTGCGTGCGACCTACGGCGAGGGCTTCCGTGCCCCGACCCTGGACGACACGTTCGGTGGTGGTTCGCAGACCTTCGACAAGTTCACCGATCCGTGTGATGCCGTGTTCGGCCAGCGCAGCAACCCGGCCGTTGCAGCTCGTTGCGGTGCTGAAGGCCTGGCGTCCGACTTCCGTCAGACCGACGCTGCCGGTCGTCCGATCAGTGCCCGTGACACCCAGGGTAACAACCCGTTCAACTCGGGTGTGGGCAACGACAAGCTGCAGCCGGAAACCAGCAAGACCCGCACCGCGGGCCTGGTCTGGAGCCCGAGCTTCGTCAGCGGCCTGAACGTCTCGCTGGACTGGTACAAGATCACTGTCGACAACGTGATCACCGCGCTGTCGGCGAACTACGTGCTGAACCAGTGCTACCAGAACGGTGTGCAGGCCTTCTGTGACCAGTACAGCCGTGGCGACGTCGCCAACGGCCAGCAGGTCACCGGCCTGAGCCGCGGCAACGCGAACCTGGGCTCGCTGGAAACCGAAGGCTACAACTTCGGCGTCCGCTACCGCATGCCGGAATACAGCTTCGGTACCCTGTCGTTCAACCTGGACACCAACTACCTGACCAGCTTCCGTCAGCAGGCCACCAAGGGTGCTGCATGGGATGACTACGCAGGCTACTGGAACTACCCGCGTGTCCGCGGCACCCTGGCCAGCACCTGGACCAAGGGCGACCTGTCGGCCACCTGGACCATGCGTTACTACGGCGGCTTCCGCGACTTCTGCTACGACCAGGAAAATGGCCTGGAGTGCAACCAGCCCGATTACTACACCGAGAACGGTGGCTGGAGCGGTGGCCTGGGTGCCAACAAGAAGGGCGCGATCGTCTATCACGACATCTCGGCCACCTGGCAGGCCCCGTGGAACGGCAGCGTGACCGTCGGTGCCCGCAACGTGTTCGGCAAGACCCCGCCGATCACCTACGCGGTGACCAACGCCAGTGCCGTGCAGCTGGACCCGATGCTGGATTACGACCGCTTCCTGTTCATCCAGTACAACCAGCGCTTCTGATCCATCGAAGCCTGAAGGCAAGACGAGGAGGGCGGGCCGCAAGGCCCGCCCTCTTTGCGTTTGGCAGAGCCGGGTCGGGAAATTCTGAATCGGGCAGTTCAGCGACAAAGGTCACGCTTGTCGCAACTGGACCGCTGGTAGGTTCGCAGAGGTCCATTCCGGACCAAGGAGAGCGCGAAATGAACAACGCGATGCCACGTATGTTTGCTGCTGCAGTTCTCGCCGTCCTGAGCCTGGCCGGCAGTGTGTCGGCCGGTCCGCTGGTGTGTGCCAATGGCCGTTATTGCGCGGAGGTGCGCAGCAACTGCATCAAGGCCGGTGAGGATGCGGCGTACTGCCAGTTCCTGTTCGAGCGCTGCGTGTACGACCACTGCGCGCAGCCCTGATGCAACGAAGGCGCGTCCCTGCGGACGCGCCTTCATCGTGTGGATTGCCGGTGGAACTCAGGCTTCGCTCGGCGTAAGCCCCATCAGGCTGTTGGCATGTTCGCGCCACTGCGGCAGTTTGTTGAGCACGCCCGCGCGCTGCAGATAGTCCTCATCCACCGGGTCGCCGTTGACCAGCGCCAGAGCCACGTGCACCGCGCCGGTCACCCAGAAGCTGCGGGTGTTGGCGCGCTGCGGTTGCAGGTGGAATGCCACCGCTTCGATGATCGGCATCGGCAGGCCCCACAGCCCCAGCAGGTAGGCACCGGCTTCGGCATGGCCCGGGCGGGTATCACCGGCCAGCGACGGCTCGGTGCGCTCGTTGCGTACGCCGGGCAGCAGCAGGCCGATGTCGGCCAGCAGTGCCGCGGTTGCGCCCAGTTCGGCACTGGACTCGGGCAGCAGGCGTGCGGCCAGGCGCGAGGCGAGCAGGGCGCGCTGCTGCAGCGAGTTGCGTTCGGCTGTCGACAGCGTCGGCGCCGAGAACACTTCACTGGCCAGCACCAGGTCACGCAGCGTGGCCAGGCCCAGCCGGGTGACTGCAGTACGCAGGTCGGCAATGGTGCGGCCCTGGCTGAAGAACGCCGAGTTCGACAACTGCAGCACCTTGGCGGCGATGGCCGGATCGGCGGCCACCAGCTTGGCCACGTCGGCGCTGTCGGCGTCGTCATCATGCTCCAGCGCCTGGGTCAGGCTCAGGTACAGGTGCGGCGGCGACGGCAGTTTCTCGATGCGGCCGATGGCATCGCGCAGGCGCGGGCTGTCCAGCACTTCGCGCAGCTCTTCCAGGCTGGTCAGCGCTTCCAGCAGTACTTCCGGTGCCAGTGGCAACGGCAGGAAACGGTGAGCGACACCGATCAGGCGTGCCGGCGGCGGCCGGTTGCCATGCTGTGCGTCCACCAGCGCGATGCGGATGGTTTCCGGACGCAGGGTCCTGATCTGGCCGAGCAGCGTGGTGGCATTGAGGTCCGGCAGCTGCGGGCAGACAATCACCGCGTCCACGCCCTGGGTGGCAACCGCGGTCATCGCGGTCTGGCCATCGGTGGCGGTCAGCGGCTGCCAGTCTTCCCCAAGATCGGCAATGAATTCGGTCAGCTCAGCCGGCAGGCTGGCTGCATCCCCAACAAGCAGAATACGCACGACACATTCCCCTGGCTGTCTCGACGATGGATGTCGATGACGTGTGAAGTGACGCAATTTACCTAATACGGCAGCAAGAGTGATGTGCCGTCATCATGAAACGTGACCCGCATCGCTCCGGCAGGGTACCGCCGGAGCGATCCGGTTCAGGCTCAGGCCTTGCTGTCGAGGTGGCGCTGGTGCGCCTCGATCAGGATCTGCTTGGCCTCAGCGGCGCCGCCCCAACCGTCCAGCTTGACCCACTTGCCCTTCTCCAGGTCCTTGTAGTGCTCGAAGAAGTGACCGATGCGCTCCAGCCAGTGGCTCGAAACCTGGGCGATGTCTTCAACGTGGGCGTAGCCACTGAAGATCTTCGAGACCGGCACGGCCAGGATCTTCTCGTCGCTGCCCGCCTCATCGCTCATCTTCAGCACGCCGACCGGACGGCAGCGCACGACCGAGCCCGGCACCAGCGGCAGCGGCAGCACCACCAGCACGTCGGCCGGATCGCCGTCGCCGCACAGGGTGCTCGGCACGTAGCCGTAGTTGCAGGGGTAACGCATCGGGGTGGACAGGATGCGGTCGACGAAGATCGCGCCGGTTTCCTTGTCCACTTCGTACTTCACCGGCTCCGAGTCCTTCGGGATCTCGATGATGACGTTGATTTCTTCCGGCGGGTTCTTGCCGGGCGAGACGAGTTCCAGACCCATGGTCGTGCTCCAGGTGGGGGATATAGACGGATAGCCCCCCATTTTATGCCTTTGCCGGGCGCTGTGCAGAGGGAGGGGCTGACCGCTGCGTGGGGCAGGGACCCACGCAGCAGGCCGGGGTTGGCTGATAGGGCCGGCCGGTGCGGGGGCGCAGGCTGGATCGACCTTGCCAAGGAGTCCGCCGATGAAAGTGTCTGCCCTGCCGTTCGCCCTGTTCTGCATGCTGCTGGTTGCGCCGTTGGCCCAGGCCTCTCCTTACGTCGACCTGATCGACTACCCGCGGCAGGAAGCCAACTGGGACCGCTTCTTTGCCCTGGAGGGACGTCTGCAGTACGGGTTCGACGCGATCTGCGGCGATACCTTCTGCGAAGGCGAGTACAGCGATATCCGCGCCCTGCGCCTGCGCTGCTCGGTGGACGCGATGCGCGGCACGGTGCATGAGTGCCTGTGGGCATTTGCCGCCAGTGACCTGGCTGTGTCGCGGCATGACGGTGCGATCGTCGCCCGGCAACCGACCTGGCTGTGCCGCCTGCCGCTGGAGCCTGGCACACCGGTGGAGGCCTTCCATGCCGCGCTCGCCGCCCGCAATCCACTGCATGACCCGTTGCCGGGGACCTCGCAGAGCGTCTATGACGGGCTGACCGGGTGCATCCATTGATGCGAACGTGACTGATTCTCATTAACGGAGTAGCATGCGCGGCGCCTTCCGTCTGTCGTCCCGGTTCCGCGCATGTCCTCCAATGCCGCCTCCCTCACCGAACTGCTGATCCGCGAGCGGCCTGCGCTGCTGCGCCGGGTGCAACGCATCCTGGGGGGCGACAACGGCGCCGAGGACGTGATCCAGGCGGTGTGGTTCAAGGCGCGTGGTGTCGATGACAGCCAGGCCATCGACAATCCGCGTGCCTACCTGTACCGGCTGGCCGCCAACCTGGCCACCGACCATGGCCGCGAATCGACCCGGCGCAACCGCCTGCTGGCCGACCACTACCTGTGGGGAGCGGACGAGGTCATCTCGACCGAGGAACAGGCCATGGCCCAGGACGAGCTGCAGCGTGTGCTGGATGCGGCCGGACACCTGCCGGAGCCGACCCGCACCATCTTCCGGCTCAACCGCCTGCAGGGCCTGACCCAGGCCGAGATTGCCCGCCGCCTCGGGGTGTCGGTGACCACCGTTGAGAACCATGTGCGCACCGCGTTGCAACGCCTGGCCTGGGCGCGCAGCGGCCGATGATCGCCCCGGCTTGGGGCTGGCCCTCGCTGAAACGTCTTGATCACTGGACCGCAGATGCGGTCTAGTTCCCCCGCCCGCGCTTGAATGCGCCTGTCCGCCAGCCGATGAGCCCGCCGAACACGCTGCCCGCCGCCAATGACGATGCCCTGGCCGAACAGGCCCGGGGCTGGATTGCGTGGCTGGCCTCGGGTGACATCGGCGAGGGACGCATGCACGAGTTCGAGCGCTGGCTGGCAGAGCCGGGGCACCGCCGGGCCTTCGAGCACGAGCGCACGCTGTGGCGCAGTGTCGGGCCACGCCCGCTGGCCCGGTGTGCCGAACGCCGCCGCCCGCATCGAATGCGCTGGGCGATGGCCGCTGCAGCTGTGCTGGCGATGCTGGTGGCATGGCCGGAGGCCTGGTTGCGGCTGCAGGCCGACCATCGCAGCTCGCACGTCGTGCAGAACGTAACGCTGCCCGATGGCAGCCGCGCAGTGCTGGATGCGGACAGCGCGATCACCGTGCGCTTCGATGCGCACGCACGCGAGGTCGAGCTGCTGCGCGGGCGCGTCTGGTTCGAGGTCAGCCCGGATGCGCAGCGGCGTTTCAGCGTGCGTGCCGGCAATGGCGTGGTTGAGGACATCTCGACCGCGTTCACCGTCGCGCGTGGCGATGACCGGGTGGAAACCCAGGTCGGGCAAGGCAGGGTGCGTGTGGCCAGCCCGGCCGACGGTGGCTGGACCTACCTGCAGGTGGGCCAGCGCGCCGTCTATGGCGAGCGCAGCGGCGTGACGCGCCTGCAGGATGTGGCGGCCGACAGCGTGGGTGCATGGCGCCAGGGCGAGCTGCTGCTGGAGCAGGCCAGCGTCGCCGACGCCGTGCAATGGGTGGGGCGCTATCGTGCCGGCCCGACGTTCGTGCGCGGTGATCTGTCGCGACTGCCGGCGATCAGTGCGGCGCTGCGCATCGATCGCCCGGAACAGGCGCTGGACGCGTTGGCGGCGACGGCAGGTCTGCAGGTCACCCGCCTGCCGCTCGGCGTCGCCATCATCCATCAGTAGATCCACGCCATGCGTGGATGATGTTCCCGATGTGCCGGCCAACGGTCGGCACCCACCGCGACCGCAAATCGCCCTTGGGGTTGCCGCGCGCCCAGCCGTCTTACCCCGCGAACGTACCCGCCGCCGCCACGTACGTCGCCGTGTCCGCCTGTGTTGCGGATGACGCCGCGCCTGCGGCACCGATTACCTGACAGGTTCCCCATGTTCGACTCCCACCGTCCGGGCCGCGCGCCGCGCCCGTCCCGCCTGTGCATTGCATTGCTGGCTGCCGGCCTGGCCAGTGCCACGCCATCCGTGCTGGCACAGAACGCCCGTGGCGATCACGCCGCCGTACAGCGCTTCGACATTCCAGCGCAGCCCCTGGACGATGCGCTGCGCAGCTACATGCGCCAGTCCGGCGTGCAGGTCGTGTATCCGGCCATCCCGGCCCACGGGGTGAGCTCGCGTGCGGTCAATGGCAGCCTGCCGGCCAACGAGGCGCTGCAGCAGCTGCTGCAGGGCAGTGGCCTGGCGGTGCGCCGGGTCAGCGCAGATGCAGTCACGCTGGAAGCGGCAACGCCGGCGCAGGTCGACAGCGGCGTGATCGTCACCGACACGCTCAGCGTGGCCGGCGACCGCGTCGACAGTGGCGCGACCAGCGACGAGGCGCGCCTGCTCGACAGCTATCGCAGCGTCGGTTCCACCACCACGCTCAACCGCACGCACCTGGAGCGTTTCCGCGGTACGTCCAACGGCGACATCGTCAAGGGCGTGGCCGGCGTCACTGCCGGTGACCCACGCGTTGGCAATGGCTTCGACGTCAACATCCGCGGCATCCAGGGCCAGGGCCGCGTGCCGGTGATCATCGACGGTGGCCAGTCCAGCATGGATACCTACCGTGGCTATGCCGGTCAATCGCAGCGTACCTACCTCGACCCGGACCTGATCTCCAGCCTGACCATCACCAAGGGCCCGAGCCTGCAGGCCAACGCCTCTGGCGGCATCGGCGGCGTGGTCGAGATGGAGACGCTGAAGATCGGCGACGTGCTGCGCGAAGAGCGCGACTTCGGCGTGCGCGTGCGTGGCGGCCTGGCCAACAACAGCGCCAACAACCTGCCTTCCTACAGTGCCGCGCCGCGCAACGATCGCAGCGCCACCGGCAGCCAGTTCTTCAACGTGGCCGCTGCGGGACACTGGGATCGCTTCGATCTGGTCGCCGCCTACGCCTACCGCGACAATGGCAACTACTTCTCCGGCAAGCACGGTTACGATGATTTCCCACAGACCCGTCGCACGCTGGCACCGCTGAATCCGCCGCGTACCGAAGTGTTCAACACCTCGTCGCGCTCGAAGTCGGCGCTGCTCAAGGGCACCTGGCGTATCGACGATGCACAGACCCTGGAAGCGGGCTACCGCCGCTACGAAGGCACCGCCGGCGAGATCATGGCCTCGCAGATCATCCGCGTCGATCGCGACCGCATTCCGCAATGGGATCCGGGCCACGTCGACATGGACAGCTACACCCTGCGCTATCGCTTCAACCCGGACAGCGAGCTGGTCGACCTGCGCGTCAACGCCGCGTACACCGACACCGACAGCGTGATGTACAACAGCCTGACCGGCATCACCCCCTGGTACTTCGATCGCCGCACCGAGTGGTACGACGCGCCCAGCTTCAGTGGCGACCCCGGCTATAAGGATGCCTACCGCAATCCGCTGCGACAGAAGCGCTTCGGACTGGATGCCAGCAACACCTCGAAGTTCGACACACGTGCTGGCGCGTTCACCCTCGACTACGGCCTGTCCTACAGTGACGAAGACATCGCACCGGGCAGCTCGGGCCCGGTCATGCACGATGACCTGATCAACAACCGTTTCCTGCGCAACGCCGAGCGCAAGGAATACAGCGCCGTGGCCTCGCTGAAGTGGCAGCCCGATGAGCACTGGGAACTGCTGGCCGGCGGCCGCTGGAACCGCGTGGATGTGCATGACCGCAACCGCTTGGCCACGCCCGATGCCTATGAGGTGCAGGGCCAGTACCGCTACACCGAACTGCTCAATGGCAACCCGGCGCTGCCGTCGTGGCGGGCCAAGCGCATCGCGCTGCTGAACTGGTATCCGGATGCCAACGGCAACTTCACCCAGGAATCGCTGCTGGCCTCACCGTACAAGAAGGGCACGGTGGGCGACATCGGTGGCTGGAACTTCTACGACGCCGGCAAGGCGCAGGACCTGGAAGTGCCGGTCAGCTGGACCTGGTCGCAGCCGATCCGCCGTCGCGATACCGCGTTCTCGCCGACCGCCAGCGTGGCCTACCGCTTCAGCGAAGACACCATGGTCTACGTGAAGTACGCCGAAGGCACCAAGCTGCCGAGCCTGTTCGAGACCACGCTGGGCCTGTTCACCGCTGCCAAGCCGGTGGGCGAGTTGAAGCCGGAGCGTGCGCGCAGCTGGGAAATCGGCGCCAGCACCATCCGCTACGACCTGTTCACCGCCGGTGACCGCCTGGCGCTGAAGCTGGCGTACTTCGATACCCGCATCGACGACCTGATCACCCGTGACTACCGCACGCTATCGGCGGGCCTGATCCGCAACGTCGACCAGTTCAAGGTCTCGGGCATGGAGTTCCAGTCCAGCTATGACAGCGGCAAGGTATTTGCCGATCTGTCCGCGCACTATTACTTCAAGGCCAAGACCTGCGCACCGGACATCGCCGCCGAGCGCCGTGCCTATGGGGCGCAGCGCAGGAACGGCGAGCTGGCCAACACGCCCGACTGCGTGGACGGCGGCTTCGAGGGCTCGTACACCAATACCCAGAACCCACCGCGCTACATGGTCAACCTGACCCTGGGCTCGCGCCTGTTCGACGAGCGCCTGACCTTCGGCACCCGCGTGGTCCACAACGCCGGCCCGATCAGCAAGCTGGACAAGGACTGGAACGTGGGCCTGTCGGCGATCCAGCAGCTGTACCGGCCAACCACGCTGGTGGACCTGTTCGCCAGCTGGAGCTTCAACGACCAGCTGTCGGTGGAAGCCGGCGTGGACAACCTGACCGACCGCTACTACCTGGACCCGCTGGCCCTGGGCGTGATGCCGGCCCCGGGCCGCACCGCGCGACTTGCGTTGACCTGGAAGTACTGATCGGTCGCGGATGAGCGGTGGGGCCGGATCCCTTTCCTGCGGAAAGGGCTCCGACTCCAGCGAGCCCCAACCGCCCTCGGTGGGTGCGGACCTTGGTCCGCACCGCTTCTGCCGTGCAATCGACAGCGCCGGGCCATGCCCGGCGTCTATTTACAGCCCGCTCGAAGCCTTTACCGCATCTTCGTGCAGCGACTCGTTCAGCTCGTCCACCACGGTGCTCCATGCCGCATCGGCCTGCAGCGATTCAGACAGGAACTGGCGTTGGGCATCGTTCCAGTAGGGCGCCTCGACCACTTCGACATCGGTGGCCAGCTGGTGTTCGCGGATGAAGCGGGCGATGCCCTCTGCGCTGGCATCCAGGCCCAGCTGCAGGAACAGGTTGGTCATGCGCGGTTCGGTGGTGATCATCGTCGGTTCCGGATGGACAAGGGGATGGCCCATTATCGGTGTAGACGGCCTTGGGGAAAGCCCCGTGGCAGACGTCTACAGCACGACGACCCCCTTGGCATTCCCCCATGAACGCACACATCGCCCCTGAAGAAAGCCGCAGCCTGCGGCTCAAGGCCGCCACCCGCGACAGCCACGGTGCCTTGGACAAGCGCATCATGGCCGGCGACATCTTCGCCGACCGCAGCAATTTCGCCCGTTTCCTGCGCGTGCAGTATCGCTTCCACCGCAGCATCGATGCGCTGTATGCCAACCCTGCGCTGGACGCACTGCTGCCGGACCTGGGCGAGCGCCGCCGCCTGACCCAGGTCGCGCGCGACCTGCAGGACCTGGAGCAGACCCTGCCGGGGGCTGACATCGCGGCGTTGCCGTCCGATCTGGAACTGCCCGCCGCGTTGGGGTGGCTGTACGTGGCTGAAGGCTCCAACCTGGGCGGCACCATTCTGTACAAGATGGCTGCCAAGCTCGGCCTGGACCGTGATTTTGGCGCCCGCCACCTGGCCGCGCATCCGGATGGCGCGGCGCGCCACTGGCGTGAGTTCACCGCGGCGCTGGACGCGGTACCGCTGAGTGTCGAGCAGGAGCAGCAGGTGATCGATGCGGCCGACGCCGCGTTCCGCAGCGTGCACGGCCACGTCGAAGTGGAATTCGCCTGATGCACGGCGCGCGCCCACAGGTGCAGCGCTGATGCGCTGGCTCTGGTTCGCGCTGGGCTGGCTGATGGTCGGGCTCGGGGTGATCGGCGCGTTGCTGCCGGTGATGCCGACCACCATCTTCCTGATCCTGGCCGTGGGCTGCTTCGCGCGCAGCTCACCGAAGTTCGAGCAGCGCCTATTGGCGCATCCGCGCTACGGCCCGTCGCTGCGGTTGTGGCGCGAGCAGGGCGCGGTATCGCGCAAGGGCAAGGCGTTTGCCAGTGCCGGCATGGCGCTGGGCTTTGCCCTGTTCTGCTGGGGCGCGCACCCGTCCTGGCGCCTGCTGTTGGGCGTGGGCCTGTTCTTCGCGGTCAGCGCCGGCTACGTGCTGAGCCGACCGGCACCGCGGCTGGAGCCCCATCCGGTCGTGGAAGTGGACGACGCCAATGATCCGCGCGCGGCCCGTCGTCTCGCAGCGACCCCTGATGCTGATGGAAACCGAGACGATGCTGCCTGCTGACCTGGCCCCCGTGGCCGCCCCCGCATTGACCCCATGGGGCATGTACCTGGCCGCCGACGTGGTGGTGAAGGCCGTGATGATCGCGCTGGCACTGGCGTCGCTGGCCACCTGGACCATACTGCTGGCCAAGGGTTGGGAACTGACGCGCCAGGCCCGGCAGCTGCGCGCGGCGCGCGCGCTGTTGCTGCAGTCCGCACAGCTGCCGCCGCAGAGCGAAGAGGCAAGTCTGCAGCAGGGCATCGCGCTGGCGATGCTGGACGCCGCCCGCACCGAACTGCGTCTGTCGCAGGATCTGGATAGTCGCGACGGCATCAAGGAGCGCATCGCCTCGCGCCTGGACCGCATCGAGCTGGAGACCGCGCGCGTGCAGCGGCGCGGCATCGGTGTGCTCGCCAGCATCGGCGCGGTGGCGCCCTTCGTCGGCCTGTTCGGCACGGTGTGGGGCATCATGAACAGTTTCATCGGCATCGCACACAGCAACACCACCAACCTGGCGGTGGTTGCGCCCGGCATCGCCGAGGCCCTGCTCGCGACCGCACTCGGCCTGGTCGCGGCGATTCCCGCGGTACTGGTCTACAACCATTTCAGCCGCGTGCTGGCCGGCCTGCGGGGCCTGCTCGGCGATCTGTCGGCGGCCGTGCAGCAGCTGGTCTCGCGCGATCTTGATCGTGTCGTGCCGCGTAGCGCAGCGGCACCGCTGCGCGCCGTGCACTGAGGCGCGACGATGGCGATCAGGACCGCGTCCGACCGCGACGACGCACCGGAAGAAGCACACGAGATCAACGTCACGCCCTTCATCGACGTAATGCTGGTGCTGCTGATCATCTTCATGGTAGCCGCACCGCTGGCCACCGTATCAGTGCCGGTGCAGCTGCCGGCCAGCAGCGCCAGTGCCACGCCGCCCGAACAGGCGCCGGTGTATGTGACCGTGCAGGCCGATCTGTCGCTGCGCGTGGGCGAGCAGGCGGTGGCGCGTGACGGGCTGGCCGCTGCATTGCAGGCGGCCACCCACGGCGACACCGCGCAGCGCATCTTCCTGCGTGCCGATACCCACGTGCCTTACGGTGAACTGATGGCGACGCTGGACGCGCTGCGTGGCGCAGGCTACTTGAAGGTGGCACTGGTTGGACTGGAGCAGGGCGCGCGATGAGTGGACTGCGGCGCTGGGCGACCAGCCTGGCGATCGTGCTGCTGGTGCACGCGCTGCTGATCGGCGCAGCCTGCTGGTGGGCGACGCGCGCACCGGTGCTGGCTGCGACGGCGCCGCCCGCCGCGCTGATGCTGGAACTGGCACCGATGGCGCAGGCACCGCCGGTGCCGCCGCGCGAGGTCGCCACCGGTCCACTGCAGCAGCAACAGCAGCGGCAGGCGCCGAAGCCGGCGCTGCGCGAGCAACCGGAGGCGCCGGTGCAGCCGCAGGGTGACCTGCCACCGCCGCGGGCACCGGATCCGACCCCCTCGCCGGACACCGCCGACGCCAACGTCGCGCAGACCAGCGCGCCACCACAGGTGGCCGCCGATGCGGCCACGCGCTATACCGCGCCGCAGACGACGGCCGGCGAGCGCAGCCGTGCCGAGGCCACCTGGGAAGGGCGCCTGCTCGGGCACCTGCAGAAGCATCGTCGCTATCCGCGCCAGGCCGAGCGGCTGCGCCAGCAGGGCGTGGTCTACGTGCGCTTTGCCGTGGCCCGCGATGGCGCGGTCTCGGGGTTGAAGCTGGGCCGCAGCAGTGGCTTCGCGCTGCTTGACCAGGAGACGCTGGACACCGTGCAGCGCGCCAGCCCGGTACCGGCGCCGCCGGCCGAAGTGGCCGGCGACCCGGTGGACGTAATGGTGCCGGTGTCGTTTTTCCTGCGCGGGCGGTGATTGACGGTGGGGTCGGATCCCTTTCCTGGGAAAGGGCTCTGACCCCATCGAGGCCGTCATCCACGCATGGCGTGGATCTACAACAACGGCACCAGCAGCAGCGCCACGATGTTGATGATCTTGATCAGCGGATTGATCGCCGGGCCGGCCGTGTCCTTGTACGGGTCACCGACGGTATCGCCGGTCACCGCAGCCTTGTGCGCCTCGCTGCCCTTGCCGCCGAAGTGGCCATCTTCGATGTACTTCTTGGCGTTGTCCCAGGCGCCACCGCCGGTGGTCATCGAAATGGCCACGAACAGGCCGGTCACGATCGTGCCGATCAGCAGGCCACCCAGTGCGCGTGGCCCCAGCAGCAGGCCGACCACCACCGGCACCGCCACCGGCAGCAGCGAGGGCACGATCATTTCGCGGATCGCCGAGCGGGTCAGCATGTCCACCGCCTTGTCGTACTGCGGCTTGCCGGTGCCCTGCATGATGCCGGGGATCTCGCGGAACTGGCGACGTACTTCCTCCACCACCGCACCCGCCGCGCGGCCGACCGCTTCCATCGCCATCGCACCGAACAGGTAGGGAATCAGGCCGCCGATCAGCAGGCCGATGATCACCGTGTGGTCGCTGAGGTCGAAGCGGAATTCCTGCCCGGGATGTGCAGCCTGCAGGTTGTGCGTGTAGTCCGCGAACAGCACCAATGCGGCCAGTGCGGCCGAACCGATCGCATAGCCCTTGGTCACCGCCTTGGTGGTGTTGCCCACCGCATCCAGTGGATCGGTGATGTCGCGGATCTCCGAGGGCAGCTCGGCCATCTCGGCAATCCCACCGGCGTTGTCGGTGATCGGCCCGTAGGCATCAAGAGCGACGATCATGCCGGCCATCGACAGCATCGCGGTGGCGGCGATGGCGATGCCGTACAGCCCACCCAGCGCGAACGCGCCCCAGATCGCCGCACACACGGCCACCACCGGCAGCGCCGTGGACTTCATCGAGATGCCGAGGCCGGCGATGATGTTGGTGCCGTGGCCGGTGGTCGAGGCCTGCGCCACGTGCTGCACCGGCTTGTACTGGGTGCCGGTGTAGTACTCGGTGATCCACACGATCAGCCCGGTCAGGACCAAGCCGATCAACGCGCAGCCGTACAGGGCCATCGGCCCGTGCACGTTGTCACCCATCAGGCCGGTAGTGATCGGGTAGAAGGCGATGGCGGCCAGCACGCCGGAGACGATCACGCCCTTGTACAGCGCGCCCATGATCGAGCCGCCAGGCTTCACTTTGACGAACAGCGCGCCGATGATCGAGGCGATGATCGATACGCCGCCCAGCACCAGCGGATACAGCACCGCATTGGTTCCGGCTTCGGCCAGCATCAGGCTGCCCAGCAGCATCGTTGCGATGACGGTCACCGCGTAGGTTTCGAACAGATCGGCGGCCATGCCGGCGCAGTCGCCCACGTTGTCACCCACGTTGTCCGCGATCACCGCCGGGTTGCGCGGGTCGTCCTCGGGAATGCCGGCTTCCACCTTGCCGACCAGATCGGCGCCGACGTCGGCGCCCTTGGTGAAGATGCCACCGCCCAGCCGCGCGAAGATCGAGATCAGCGACGAGCCGAAGGCCAGGCCGACCAGCGCATGCAGCGCCTGTTCCATCGGCAGGCCCATGCGCAGCAGCAGCGCGTAGTAGCCGGCCACGCCCAGCAGGCCGAGGCCGACCACCAGCATGCCGGTGATGGCACCGCCGCGGAAGGCGACGTCCATTGCGGCGCTGATGCCGTGGCGTGCAGCTTCGGCAGTGCGCACGTTGGCGCGTACCGACACGTTCATGCCGATATAGCCGGCCGCGCCGGACAGTATCGCGCCGACCGCGAAGCCGATCGCGGTGTACCAGCTGAGGAACACACCGACCAGCACGAACAGCACCACACCGGCCACGCCAATGGTCAGGTACTGGCGGTTGAGATAGGCACGCGCACCTTCCTGGATCGCCGTGGCGATCGCGATCATGCGTTCATTGCCGGTGGGTTGGCGCAGGATCCAGCGCGCCGAGACGATTCCGAACAGGATCGCGAGAATGGCGCAGCCCAGCGCCAATGACAGCCCGTGACGTTCCAGCATTAGACCCCTCCGCAGAATGGATGTAGGCATCCAGTGGCGATGAACGGCACCACGAGGGGGACGACGGGCTGCAGCCTGGAACCAACCCGTACCGACCTTGGCGGTCGTCCGACGTATGGCGGTGTTCAGCATTCCCTGGTGCCCGCAGTATGCGTGCCGCGCACTGTAGAGTCGAGCCGTGCTCGACTGGCTTCTGCGAGCCGCAGCGCATGCCGCCAGTCAATGGGCTTGATTCGAGAGCCACCGGCCTTTGCACCCCGTTAAGCCAGGCTCTGCAAGCCTGCGCTCAGTCCTGTAGGAGATCTCCCATGCGCCTGTCCCTGTTGATGCTTGCCGCCCTGGTCCCGGCCGTACCAGCACTCGCCGCGGAAACCCCGGAGCTACAGCGCGCCGTGGGCGCTCCGCAGGCGGTAGGCGCGGTGCATACGCTGCGGCAGATCCCCGAGGCCTGTGCGCGCCTGGAAGGCGCCTTCACCGGGCAGGCGGCCGAGCCGTACCGCTTCTCTGCGGTGCGTACCAGTGAGCAGTGCCAGCCGCGCGCGCGCTTCGTCGACTACGCCAAGGCGCAGCCAAGTGCCGACAAGGGCTGGAAGCTCAATGATGTGATCCGCGTGCCCAGCGCCGCATGCCCGGCACAGCAGGCCGTGGTGCGCGTGTGGCGCCTGCCGTCGACCAACAAGGTCGAGCTGGACGGTCAGGGCCAGTCGCGCATCTATCTGGAGGAAGCGAAGAAGCAGGCCGCTGCCGGCCAGATTCCGCAGGTGACGATGTTCGCCGCGCAGCTGCAGATGGAAGGCAAGGCCTGCAACTGAAATTGCCTGGGCGGTGTACCCAAGCGGTCATCCACGGGTAGTGCCGGCCGCTGGCCGGCAACCCTGCAATCATCACTCCGCCAGCGTCGCCCCGCGCGCCACCAGCAGCTCGCGCAAAGCCCTGCGATGGCAGTGCGCCTCATCCTCGCAGTAGCACCCCACGCTGATGTCGCTGTGCTGCGACAGTGCGGCAAGCAGGTCCAGTGCATGGGCGGCATCCGGCGCTTTCATCTCGGCCTTGTAGTGGCGGAAGAACGCGGTCCAGTCGGCGGCCGTCGTCGCCTCATGCGCCCGCTTCACCAGTTCCGCGCTGGGTGCCAGGGTCGGGAACCAGACGTCGTACCAGTCCTGTCGGGCGAACTCGCTGCGCGGAACGCCGCGCGGCGGCCGCCGCACGGTGCCGATGCGCAGGCCCTCGCCAGACACGCGCGGCGTACCGAGTCGAACAACACGCAGTGCCATGGTGTTCCTCCATTAAAAGGGGACGGAGGGGATTAAGTCGTATCCGACCCACTGCTGACGCTGTTGGAGATGACAGAGGGGCGTATGCGACTTAATCCCCTCCGTCCCCTTTTTCGGGTCAGCCCTCGAACGGCGGCAGCTTCTGCTTCACCGCCACGTTCTTCAGGGTGACGTACTTCGGCAGGCCGTCGGCGCCATACGGCAGCGGCGCTTCGCCCTTGATCAGTGGCGACAGGTAGGCCCGCGCCCTGGCGGTGATGCCGAAGCCGTCGCGGCGGATGAAGCCGGCGGGCATCTTCTTTTCATGGTTGGCGATCTTCGACAGTGGCGCCGCTTCGATCTTCCAGCGGTAGGGCGCATCGCTGCTGCGCACGATCACCGGCATCACGCCGTTCTGGCCCTTCAGCGCCAGCTGCACGGCGGCCTTGCCGACCGCCTGCGCCTGCTCCCAGTCGGTCCTGCTGGCCAGGTGCCGGGCCGAGCGCTGCAGGTAGTCGGGCAGCGCCCAGTGCACCTTCAGGCCCAGCTGGTCCTTGACCCGGCCGGCCAGGTGCGCGGCCACGCCGCCCAGCTGCGAGTGGCCGAACGAGTCCTTGCCGCCGCCAGCGTCAGCGACGAAGCGGCCATCGCCGGTGGCGATGCCCTCCGACGCCACCACCACGCAGTAGCCGACGCGCTCGACCACCGCTTTCACCTTGGCCAGGAACGCCGCCTCGTCATAGGCGCGTTCGGGCAGCAGGATGACGTGCGGCGCTTCGTCATCGCCGTTGCCGGCAAGGCCTGCGGCCGCGGCCAGCCAGCCGGCGTGGCGGCCCATCGCCTCGTAGATGAAGACGCGGGTGGAGGTTTCGGCCATCGCCGCCACGTCCAGCGCTGCCTCGCGTACCGACACCGCAGTGTACTTGGCCGCCGAGCCGAAGCCGGGGCAGGTGTCGGTCACCGCCAGGTCGTTGTCGATGGTCTTGGGCACGCCGATGCAGGTCAGGTCGTAGCCGGAGGCTTTGGCCAGCTGCGAGACCTTCAGCGCGGTATCGGCCGAGTCGTTGCCGCCGTTGTAGAGGAACCAGCGCACGTCGTGCGCGCGCAGCACCTCCAGCAGGCGGTCGTAGCGGGCGCGGTCGGCGTCCAGCGATTTCAGCTTGACCCGGCAGGAGCCGAACGCGCCGCCCGGGGTATGGGCGAGGGCGCGGATGGCCGCAGCGCTCTCCTTGCTGGTGTCGATCAGTTCCTCGCGCAGCGCGCCGAGGATGCCGTTGCGCGCGGCCAGGACCTTGATGCCCTTGGCCCGGGCCTGCTCGATCACCGCCGCCGCCGTGGCGTTGATGACCGCGGTGACACCACCGGATTGGGCGTAGAGGAGAGTACCGTTGCGCATGCGTCTACCTGCTCGGGGGAAAGGACATTGCAGGGACATTACCCGGATGCGGTAAAGTGGCGCTATTGCGGTGCAGCGATACCGGTCCGTCCGGGACGCGAACCTTCTTTGTTTTCAACACGTTGGAGTCAGGTCAATGCGATTGGTTCTGTTGGGACCGCCCGGTTCGGGCAAGGGGACACAGGCGACGCGCCTGAAGGAAAAGCTGGGGATCGCCCACATTTCGACCGGTGACATGCTGCGCGCGGAAATCGCCGCGGGCACGGAGCTGGGCAAGCAGGCCAAGACGGTGATGGATGCCGGCAACCTGGTGTCGGATGACATCCTGCTGGGCATGCTGGAGTCGCGCCTGACCCAGCCCGATGTCGCCAAGGGCTTCATTCTTGATGGTTATCCGCGCAATGTGGCCCAGGCCAATGCGATGGACGGCCTGCTGGCCAAGATCGGCCAGCCGCTGGATGCCGTGGTGCAGCTGGACGTGGCCACCGAGCTGCTGGTCGAGCGCATCGCCGGTCGTGCCAAGGAACAGGGCCGCGCCGATGACACGCCGGAAGCGGTGCGCCAGCGCCTGCAGGTCTACAACGACCAGACCGCCCCGGTGGTCGACTTCTACGCTGGCCGTGGCACCCTGGCCCGCGTCGATGGCGTCGGTGAGCTGGACGAGATCGAAGCCCGCATCCTGGCGGCGATCAAGGCCTGATCCGGCGGGGCCGGCCTGTTGCCGGCCCTTCGGGCGCAAAAAAACACAGGCCTGGTCCGTGAGGATCAGGCCTGTGTCGTTTGACAGGCGCCAGCGAAGGGCTTGCTCAGGGCCCCGCAGCATGAGCTCCCTTGGGGATGGCCTCTTGGGGAGTAGGACCGGTTCGGGTACTGCGGCTGGCAGTTCGAATTGTGTCCGGGTTCACAGAACATCGCTATCGGGAATTCCCTGACAGGTGATTGGAGTTTTCTCACATCCCGTGTAGGACTTGTCTTACCCGGGGGCGGACATTGGCCCTATACAGCCGTCATCGGTCACAATCCTCGGTCATGAGCAGCGTACATATCCTTGCAATCGCCGGCACCTTCATGGGCGGCGTGGCCGCCCTGGCGCGGGAACTGGGCCATACGGTCAGCGGCAGCGACCAGGCCATCTATCCGCCAATGTCGACCCAGCTCGAGCAGCTGGGCATCGCCCTGGACCAGGGCTACCGCGCCGACAGCGTGCCGGCCGGCACCGATGACGTGGTGATCGGCAACGCCCTCTCGCGCGGCAATGCCGCCGTTGAGGCCGTGCTCGACGCCGGCCAGCGCTACATTTCGGGAGCGCAATGGCTGTCCGAACAGGTACTGCCGGGTCGCGACACCCTGGCCGTGGCAGGTACCCATGGCAAGACCACCACCACCACCATCCTCACCTGGCTGCTGGAAAGCGCGGGTCGTTCGCCCGGTTTCCTGATCGGCGGCGTCGCCGAGGATTTCGGCGTCTCCGCCCGGCTGGGCCAGGGCCGCGAGTTCGTGGTCGAGGCCGACGAGTACGACACCGCGTTCTTCGACAAGCGCAGCAAGTTCGTGCACTACCGGCCGCTGGTGGCCATCCTCAACAACCTTGAATACGACCACGCCGACATCTTCCCGGACGTGGCCGCGATCCAGCGCCAGTTCCACCACCTGGTGCGCACGGTGCCGGCGCGTGGCCGACTGATCGTCAACGGCGAGGACCCGCATCTGGCCGAAGTGCTGGCGATGGGCTGCTGGACCCCGGTCGAGCGCTTCGGCTTCGACCCGTCGCTGGAATGGCATGCCGAGCTGCTGGCCGCCGATGGCAGCGCCTTCCGCGTACACCACCGCGGGCAGGCAATGGGCGATGTGCACTGGTCGTTGCTGGGCCGCCACAACGTGCTCAACGGCCTGGCTGCGCTGGCTGCCGCACACGCTGTGGGCGTGGCGCCGGCCGACGTGATTCCTGCGCTGGCGCGCTTCCGCAGCGTCAAGCGCCGCATGGAAGTGATCGGCCGCGATGACGGCATCACCATCTACGACGATTTCGCCCATCACCCGACCGCGATCGCCACCACGCTGGAAGGCCTGCGTGCCAAGGTGGGTGACGCGCGCATCGTGGTCGCGATGGAGCCGCGCAGCAATTCGATGCGGCTGGGGGCGCACGCGCAGGCGCTGGCCCCGTCGCTGGCGTTGGCTGACGAGGTGGTGTTCCTGCATCGCCCGGAACTGGCCTGGGATGCGGCCGCGGTGATCGCCGCGGTGCGCGGCGAAGCGCACGCGGTGCCCGATACCGACGCGCTGCTGGCGCAGCTGCAGGCCAGCGCGCGCAGCGGCGACCACGTGGTGTTCATGTCCAATGGGGGCTTCGACGGCGCACCGCGCCGCTTCCTCGCCGCGCTGCAGGCCCGATGAGCAGCGACACATCACTGCCGCTGTTTCCGCTGCATACCACGCTGGTGCCGGGTGCAGCGGTCGGGCTGCGCGTGTTCGAGCGGCGGTACCTGGATCTGGTCCGCGACAGCGGCCGCAGTGGCGAGGGCTTTGGTGTCTGCCTGATCCTCGACGGCCAGGAAGTGGGAGCCCCAGCGACACCGGCAGCGTATGGCGTGCAGGTACGCATCGAAGACTTCGATGTCGGCGCCGACGGCGTGCTGCAGTTGCGCCTGCGAGGCACCCGCCGCTTCCATGTCGAGCGCACCCGCGTACGCGACAACGGCCTGGTGGTGGCCGACGTGCGCTGGTGCGACGAAGACCCCGACGATGAGCTGCGGCCGCAGCATGCGCTGCTGGCCACGGTGCTGGGGCACATCATCGAGCAGGCCGGTGAGGCCTATGCGCCGGCCAATCCGGCGTTGCTGGACCAGGCCAGCTGGGTTGGCTGGCGGCTGGCCGAACTGCTGCCGCTGAGCGAGCAGCAGCGCCTGCAGCTGCTGCAGATGGACGACCCGCACCAGCGGTTGCAGCAGTTGCTGGGCTGGATGCCGTAGCCGATAACCGCCAACCAAGGTTGGCCACTACCCACGGCAGGGGACGACCAGGGCGCGGCGGAACCGGTAGCTGCCAACCTTGGTTGGCGGCCTTCCCCGAAACGCCAACCAAGGTTGGCATCTACCAGAGCGCCGCGGCGGCCTCAGGGCGTTGTCGTCTTCAACCGCAGCACCGGCAACCCGGTTTCGCTGTGCACGTCCTCGCGCTGCGGCAGGTCCTGCACGGCGTCCTTCACCGCGTTCAACGCCGGGTCGACGCCACGCAGCGGGTGCCACATGCCGATCCACTCGAAGTGGCGTTCGTAGCGCAGGGTCTGTGCACTGCCCAGCCACAGCGGCGTGTTGCCCGCCTGCAGCTGCGCGGGTGCCGGCCACAGGCGCAGCACATAGCGTTCGTCCGGCTTCGCACCCTGGCGCACCATCAGCAGTGCTTCCACGCGGGTGTCCAGCGTGGCCGGCAGCACCGGCAGTTCATCGGCGCCGGTGTTCTTGTCCAGCATCAGCAGCGCCTGCTGCCAGCCGGCCTGTTCCTGCCGCTTCCAGCCACGCGCTTCCAGCTGCGCCTGCAGCGGTGCCAATGGCCCGGCCACCTGCACGTCCAGCGGCCAGCGCTGGTCGTCGTCGAACTCGTTGCGGCGCGCCGGCAGCGTGGCCCAGTCGTGCTGCCACCAGGCCTGCATGTCCATCGCCTGCGGGGCCGGCAGGGTCGGTTCGAAGCGTTCCAGCTTCACCGGGATGTTGCGCGGTGCGTACCACATCGCCGCCACGGCGAAGACGCCGTAGAACAGCCAGGCCACCGGCTTCACCCAGAACGAGCGGTTGAAGCGGCGGCGATAGGCGATGCCCAGCACCAGCAGCCAGAACGTGCCGAACAGCATGCCGCCGATCACGTCGCTCAGCCAATGCGCGCCCAGGTACAGGCGCGAGAAGCCGATCAGGCTGACCACGATGCCCGAAACCAGGTACGGCCAGACGCGGGTGCGGCCGGGCATCTCGCGTGCGATCAGCACCGCGAAGAAGCCGAAGGTGATGGTGGCCATGGTCACCGACACCGACGGGAAGCCGAAGCCGCTGCTGGCGTCGATCGGGCGCACCACATCCACGGTGGCGCCCAGCAGCATGGTCAGCGCCAGGCCGAAGGCCAGTGCCGCCAGCCAGTGCGCAGCGGCCATCCAGCGTCGGCGCCAGATCAGATAGCCCATCGCCGCGGCGGTGGCCGGCAGCAGGACCTGCCAGGCCCCGAGCGACGCCAGCGCAGCCATCGGGTAGTCGGCCAGCGGATTGCGCAGCGCCAGCATGGCCTGGTGCACCAGCAGGTCGATCGCCAGCGGCTCGCCGTGTGCGACCACCACGGTCAACAGCGCGAACCAGCCCCAGCCCAGCAGGAGCAGCATCAGCGCCAGCATCGCCAGCGGCACCGATTCGCGCCGCTTCGGGTCCAGCACGCCAACGGTGTAGCGGCCCAGCGTCGGGTGGCGGTTGGACCAGTCCAGCAGGCGTGCCAGCCAGTTGTCCATGCGTGCGGCCGACCAGCGGTAGCCGTACAGCACGATGGCCCAGACCAGGCCAAGGATCACCGCCAGCAGGCCGACCACCACCACCAGCCGCCCGGCCACAGCAGCCACCGCGTCGTACGCTTCGCCGAGGATCCAGCCCGGCGCCAGGAACAGCACCGCCCAGGAAATGCTGGCGATGCCGCTGGCCTGCACGTAGCGGCTGGCGGGCATCTTCATCATGCCGGCGATGGCCGGCACGAACGGGCGGATCGCGCCGACGTAGCGTGCCACCAGGATGCTCTTGAAGGCATTGCGGCGGAACAGGTTTTCGCCGCGGTCGAGCAGCTGCGGGTAACGGCTGAACGGCCACACGCCGCGCAGGCGGTCGCCCCAGCGGCGGCCGATCCAGTAACTGATGCCATCGCCGGCAAACGCACCCAATGCCGCAGCCGCCACCGCGTACGGCCCGGAGATCTGGCCCAGGCCAATGAACACGCCCACCGCGAACAGCAGTGGCAGCGCCGGCACGATGGCGCCAAGAATGATGACCGCATCGCAGAAGGCGATGAGGAAGATAACGGCGCCCGCCAGCACGGGGTGAGCGGCAATCCACGCGAGCGTGGCGTCGATCCATGAAGAGTCCATTGCCCGATTATAGGGGCGTGAAGGTGACTGGTTCCCAGCCGCTTCGTGACCGTTTGCAACCGGCGCCATCGCCTAGAATGGAGTCATGCCGAATACGCCAGACGCTCCCCACCATGCTCTGAAGGCCGACAGCTTCGGCCGGATCCTTCTTGTGAAAGGGCCCGATGGCCGGTTCGTACGCCGCGATCTGGGGGCCACGCCGCTGTGGCTGCGGTTGCCCGCGTGGTGGCTTGCACGTCGCGAAGCACGCGCGCTGCGCCATATCCATGGCATGGCCGATGTGCCGCAGCTGCTGGCCTGGGATGGCCGCCACCTCGACCGCAGCTTCATGGCCGGCGATGCCATGTACCAGCGTCCGCCGCGCGGCGATCTGGCTTGGTTCCGCGCCGCGCGTCGCCTGCTGCAGCAGCTGCATCGCAATGGCGTGGCCCACAACGACCTGGCCAAGGAAGCCAACTGGCTGGTCACTGAAGATGGACGACCGGCGCTGATCGACTTCCAGCTGGCGGTGATCGGCAACCCGCGCTCGCGCTGGATGCGGCTGCTGGCCCGCGAGGACCTGCGCCACCTGCTCAAGCACAAGCGCATGTACTGCCGCGAATCACTCACCCCGGTGGAGAAGCGCGTGCTCAAGCGTACGTCGTGGGTGCGCGAGCTGTGGTTCGCCACCGGCAAGCCGGTCTACCGCTTCGTCACCCGCCGCATCCTGCACTGGGAAGACAACGAGGGGCAGGGACCGAAGCCGTGAGTGCATCGCAGGTGATGAGCGCGCCGCCGAGCGCGGGCAGCGTGCTGCGAACTCAGCTGCCCGGTGCGGATTTCGTGCATGCGTGCCATGCGACCACCCGTCGTGACGGGCGCTCGGCCTTGCAGGCCTATCGCGACATGGCCGCGAGCATTCCCGGTTGGTTCGACGGTCTGATGGCGCTGCGCAACCACGGCATGCGCCTGCTTGGGATGAAGCACCTTGGCTCATTGCGTGCGGTGCAGGACACCGACGATCCGGCTGCCGGCCAGCGGCTGGGCATCTTCACCCTGCAGTCGCTGGATGACGATGCCATCGTGCTGGAAGACGATGATCGCCACCTGCGCGTACAGCTGGCCCTGCAATGGCAGGGCGATGTGCTGGAAGTGGTGACGGTGGTGCATACGCATAACGCATTCGGGCGCCTCTACATGCTGCCGGTCGCGCCCGTGCACAGGTTGATCGTGCCGCATCTGCTGCAGAAGCAGGTGCAGGCGTACCGGTGATTCGACACTGCGCTCGCCGGGCCATGCCCGGCGACACGCGGCGTTTCCGGATTACGGCGTCGCCGGCACCACCTGCTGGCCGATGAAGTTGCGCTTGGCATCGAAGTCATAGGCGATCTGCAGCTGGCCCACGTCCGGGCAGGCGTGGCAGTCGCGCAGCGGTGTGCGGTACAGCAGGCGGATCCCGCCGCCCTCCAGCGGTGTCGCTCCGGCCGATTGCGCCGGCGCGAATGGCGTGGCCTGCGGGTTGGCCTTCAACAGCTCCTGCACGGCCGGGTCGGCACGCAGCGTGTCGTCCAGCTGTACGGCATCCACATCGATGCGCTTGCCGCCGGCGTCGACCAGGCGGGTGCCTTCGTTGGTGTTGGCCCGGAAGGGATACTCGACCGTGGCAATGCCCAGCCCCTCGTTCTCATGCCAGGCGGTGACATACGCCAGTTCCCCGGCGCTGGACAGTTGCTCGGCCGCGGTGATCGCCTCGGCGCTTGCTCCCCCCGCTCGCATCGCATCGCGCAGGCAATCCCGGGTGGCGGCATTCTCGCCCTGGCGGCATGCGTTCAGATCGCCATCCCAGACCACGGCCTCGCTCCAGCGCATCTTGCCGTCGGCGGCGGCCTTCTCCGCGCTGGGCGCGTCACCGGCGGGTGGCTCCTTGCCGGGTTCCGGCGAACGGCCCTGGCAGGCAGTCAGCAGGGCAAGCCCCAGGGCAGGCAGCAACAGGCGGGAACGGCGCATGGCGTGGACCTCGTGCGTTGGCTGGAGGCCCGAGTATCGTCAAGGCCGGGTGAACTCCGCGTCGGCGCGGCATACTAGCGGCTCATTGCATACGCTGGAGTGTGGAACGTGGGCAGTCTGCAGGGCAAAACGCTTTTCATCACCGGAGCCTCGCGTGGGATCGGCCTGGCCATCGCACTGCGCGCTGCGCGCGACGGCGCCAACGTGGCCATTGCGGCCAAGTCGTCGGTGCCGAATCCGAAGCTGCCGGGCACCATCCATACCGCGGCCGAAGCGGTGACGGCGGCAGGCGGGCAGGGCCTGGCCCTGAAGTGCGACATCCGCGAGGAAGAGCAGGTGCACGCGGCGGTTGCGGCCACGGTCGATACCTTCGGTGGCATCGACATCCTGGTCAACAACGCCAGCGCGATCTGGCTGCGCGGTACGCTGGATACGCCGATGAAGCGTTTCGACCTGATGCAGCAGGTCAATGCGCGCGGCAGTTTCCTGTGCGCGCAGGCCTGCCTGCCGTACCTGCTGCAGGCGCCGAATCCGCACATCCTCACCCTTGCACCGCCGCCCAGTCTGGAGCCGAAGTGGTGGGCACCGCATACCGGCTACACGCTGGCGAAGATGGGCATGAGCTTCGTTACCCTGGGCCTGGCCGCGGAATTCGGCCCGCAGGGCGTGGCGGTGAATGCGCTGTGGCCGCGCACGGTCATCGCCACCGATGCGATCAACATGATCCCGGGCGTGGATGCGGCCGGCTGCCGCATGCCGCAGATCATGGCTGATGCCGCGCATGCGGTGCTGGTGCGCGAAGCGGCGGGCTTCCATGGCCAGTTCCTGATCGACGATGACGTGCTGGCGCAGGCGGGTATCACCGATCTTTCGGGCTACGCAGTGGATCCATCGCGTCCGTTGCTGCCGGATCTGTTCCTGGATTGATCGTACGTCGCCGGAAGAGGCCGAGGGCTGCGAGCTTCGGCCTGCTGCGCTAGAATGTGCGTCTGTAATCGTTTTCAACAGGGATGTGAACACATGCCACGCACTCTTTCCGTCGCGGCGCTGGCCGCTTCGCTGTCGTTGATCCTGGCCGCCTGCGGTGGCAAGGCACCCGCCGCTGCGGGCGGCGGCGCTGCCTCCGGCACGCCGGACGCCAGCGCGGCGCCGTCCGACCCGCAGCAGCAGTTGACCGCCAAGCTCAACGCCTACATCGGCTGCTTCAACGCGCTTGATTCGAAGACCCACGGCAGCATCGAGTCCTATACGCGCTGGATCAAGGATGTCGCCGCCGGCCCGACCGGTCGCGAGACACAGGTGTACGGTCCGTTCGAGATCAGCGATTACGACATGAAGCAGTGCGATGCCCCCGTGACCGAGGCGATCGCTGCCAAGCCAGTGCTGGCCGAACTCGATGCTGCTGCCGGCCACTACCAGCAGGCGCTGAAGGCGCTGGTGCCGATCAGCAAGGACGCGCACGACTACTACGATCGCCAGGACTACGAAGACGACCAGTTCGCCAAGGGCAAGCAGCTGCACGCGCCCTTGATGGCCGCCTTCAAGGATTTCGTGGCTGCCAGCGAAACGTTCAATGCCGAGCTGGAGCGCCAGAACGACGCCGCCCAGCGCGAGCAGCTCAAGGCACTGGAGCAGGCCGAGGGTCGCACGCGCGAGTACTACCGCCTGACGATGATGCTGGAAGCCAAGGCCATCATGGATCTGATGAGCGAGGATGATTTCGATCAGGCCAAGGCCCGCGAGCGTCTGGATGCGTTCAACCGCATTTCCGACGAAGCGCATGCGAAGGTGGCTGATCAGGAACCGGGCAAGCTGGACTGGAACAGCTTCGAGCGTGAGGCCGAGAACTTCCGTCGGGAAGGCAAGGCGCGGCTGCAGCGCGTCAGCGAGAAAGAGCCTTACACCGATTTCGAACGACGCATGCTTGATTCGCCGTCGATGGCGCCGCGTGGATCGGCCAGCAAGCTGATGCAGGAATACAACACGCTCGTTTTCCAGAGCAACCGCCAGTAGTGCTCCCGCTCATGGCGTGATCAGCGTGCGCCGGTGTACATCGCCGGCGCTCGCATCAATGACTGAACGCATCCGACAGCTTGCCGCCGCACTTGCGGCAGTGCAGTGCATCCGGTTCATGGCCTTCCAGCCCACAGTCCGGGCAGCCACGCGCATCGCGGCGTGCGGCCTGCTCGGCTTCACGCATGGTGCTGGCCAGTTCGGCGGTGTAGATGCCGGTGGGCACGGCGATGATGCTGTAGCCGATCAGGATCAGCACCGAGGTGACGAAGCGGCCGAGCACGGTCTGCGGCACGATATCGCCGAAGCCGACCGTGGCCATGGTCACCACCGCCCAGTACATGCTGGCCGGGATGTTGGTGAAACCGTGTTCGGGGCCCTCGATCACGTACATCAGCGCACCGGCGATGATGGTGATGGTGATCACCGTGAACAGGAACACCAGTACCTTGCGCCGGCTGCGCCACAGCGACGTCATCAGGACGCCGCTTTCCTCGATGTAGCGGGTCAGCTTCAGGATGCGGAACACCCGCAGGATGCGCAGCGCGCGCACCACCAGCAGGCTCTGCGCGCCGGGGATGAACATCGACAGGTAGGCGGGCAGGATCGACAGCAGGTCGATGATACCCCAGATGCTCACTGCATACCGCAGCGGGCGCTTGACCACCGCCAGCCGCAGCAGGTACTCGGCGGTGAAGATGATCGTGAATCCCCATTCCAGGATGTACAGGCCGGTGGACCATTCGGCATGCAGGTGCTGCACGCTGTCGATCATCACCACCAGGATGCTGGCGACGATCGCCACCACCAGGATCAGGTCGAAATTGCGCGAAGGGCGGGTGTCATGGCGGTAGATGATGTCGAACCACCGACGGCGCCAGCCGGTCTCGGTGGCGGGGTTGAGCTGGGGGGCGGAAAACGGTCGCATGGGCGCATTGTGCCGCAGGGGTTCCGGCGCGAGAATGGGCGTTCCTGAACCCTGCCGACTGCCATGACCGCCGCGACCGATCCGCTGATCTCCCTTTCGCACTATTACCTGCCGGTCTACAAGCCCCGCCAGGTGGTACTGGAGCGAGGCCAGGGCGCCCGCGTATGGGACAGCCAGGGCCGTGAGTTCATCGACCTGGCTGCCGGCATCGCCGTGTGCGGCCTGGGCCACAACGATCCGGACCTGGTGGCCGCGCTGGTCGAGCAGGCCGGCAAGCTCTGGCACACCAGCAACGTGTTCTACAGCGCACCGCCGCTGCACCTGGCCGAGGAACTGGTGAAGGCCAGTCGCTTCGCCGAGCGGGTGTTCCTGTGCAACTCCGGCGCCGAAGCCAACGAAGTGGCGATCAAGATGGTCCGCAAGTGGGCCTCCAGCCAGGGCCGCCCGGCCGACAAGCGCGTCATCATCACCTTCCGTGGCAGCTTCCACGGCCGCACCATGGGCGCGGTGACCGCTACCGCCCAGCCGAAGTACCAGGAAGGCTACGAGCCGCTGCCGGGTGGCTTCCGCTACATCGATTTCAACGACGAAGTGCAGCTGGAAACCGCGATGGCCGCCGGTGACGTGGCGGCGGTGATGCTGGAGCCGATCCAGGGCGAGGGCGGCGTGATGCCGGCCAAGTCCGGCTTCCTCAAGCGCGTGCGCGAACTGTGCGACCAGCACGACGCGCTGCTGGTGCTGGACGAGATCCAGGCCGGCATGGGCCGCACCGGCACGCTGTTCGCGCACTGGCAGGACGACGTGGTGCCGGACATGGTCACCCTGGCCAAGGCACTGGGTGGCGGCTTCCCGATCGGTGCGATGCTGGCCGGCCCGAAGGTGGCCGAGACCATGCAGTTTGGCGCGCACGGCACCACCTTCGGTGGCAACCCGCTGGCCGCTGCGGTGGCCCGCGTGGCGCTGCGCAAGCTGGCCTCGTCGGAGATCGCCGCCAACGTCAGCCGCCAGTCGAAGGCGCTGCGCGATGGCTTCGCGCGCATCAACGAAGAGTTCGGCGTGTTCAGCGAGGTGCGTGGCCGCGGCCTGATGCTGGGTGCGGTGCTGAGCAAGGACTTCGCCGGCCAGGCTGGTGCGATCCTCGACCACGCTGCCGGGCAGGGGCTGCTGACCCTGCAGGCGGGCCCGGACGTGCTGCGCTTCGTGCCGTCGCTGAACATCACCGACGAAGAAGTGGCTGAAGGCCTCAAGCGCCTGCGCGCGGCAATTGCCGCGTTCATCGCCGCGCGCTGACGCCCTGGCGTCGGGGTCGGATCCCTCTCCTGCGGAGAGGGCTCTGACCCCGATCAGCCCACCGCGTAACGCTTCAACACCTTGCCCAGCCCACGGCCATCGCGCACGGTTTCCGCGTGCAGGCCGGCGGCGCGTGCGCCGCGCACGTTGGCGAACAGGTCATCGATGAACAGCGTGCGCGCAGGTGCCACGTCCAGTGCTTCCAGCGTGCGCAGGAACACCGCGGGCGCCGGTTTGCGCAGGCCGAACTCCGCGCTGCAGAACACGCGGCCCTGCAGGGCAGGGAACAGTTCCGGTAGCAGAGTCGGCAAGGCCTGCTGCATCAGTGCGCCATTGTTGGTCAGCACCGCCATCGGCAGCTGCAGGGCCTGCAGCCGCTGCAGCACGGCCGGCTGTGGATGGCTGGCGGCCTGTCGCGCCGCGATCCACGTGTGTACATCAACGGTACGGCCCAGCTGTTTGCTCAGCTGCGCCAGATAGGCCGGGCCATCCAGCGTGCCATTGTCATGTGCCGCTTCCAGCCCGCTGTCGTACAGCGCGGCCTGCACGGTTTCCGGCGCGACATCCAGCGCCTGTGCCAGATGCAGCACGCGCTGCGCGCGCTGGTACTGCACCAGCACGCCATCCACATCCAGCAGCAACAGATCGATCCGCATCGGCCGAGCATGCCATCGCGGTGGATGCGCGGAAACCCTGGAGTGCGCGTGCGACAGACGGTCGCAGACGCGGCCACAGGGGGCTGCCTAGAATGGCGTTTGAATCCGCAGGAGATGCAACGATGAAGGCTTGGATGGTGGCAGTGGGACTGGGCGCGCTGATGCTGGCGCCGTCGGCGATGGCGCGGGTGTGTGCGGTCAGCATCGACAGCACCGACCAGATGAGCTTCAGCAGCCGCGAGATCAAGGTCGCCGCCGACTGCACCGCCGTGGACCTGACCCTGCGCCACACCGGCAAGCTGGCTGTCACCGCGATGGGTCACAACTGGGTGCTGACCCGTACCGCCGATTACCAGCCGGTGGCGATGGCGGGCATGCGCATGACCCTGGCCGACAGCTACCTGCCGAAGGCCGACAAGCGCGTGCTGGCGCACACCAAGGTGATCGGCGGTGGCGAGACCACGCGCGTGCGCTTCTCCACCCAGGGCCTGCAGAAGGGCGGTGACTACACCTTCTTCTGCTCGTTCCCCGGCCACTTCGCGATGATGAAGGGCAAGTTCGTCTTCGGTTGAAAAAAAGGGGACGGAGGGGATTAAGTCGTTTGTGCACAAACGACTTAATCCCCTCCGTCCCCTTTTTTGCGATCAGCCCTTGGCAGCCTTGAACGCCACGCGTGCTGCGGCCAGCGTCGCCTCGATCACGGCATCGTCGTGCGCGCTGGACAGGAAGCCGGCCTCGTACGCCGACGGGGCCAGGAACACGCCCTGCTCCAGCATCGCGTGGAAGAAGCGGTTGAACGCCGGAATGTCACAGGCGGTGGCCTGCACATAGGTCTCCACCTTCTCGCTGGTGAAGAACAGCCCGAACATCGCACCCACGCAGGTGGTGGTCACGGCCACACCGGCGTCGGCGGCGGCCGCTTCCAGACCGGCACACAGGCGTGCGGTGCGCTCGGCCAGGTCGGCATGGAAACCCGGCTGCTGGACCAGCTCCAGCATCGCCAGGCCGGCGGCCATTGCCACCGGATTGCCGCTCAGCGTGCCGGCCTGGTAGATCGGGCCGGCCGGTGCGATCTGCTGCATCAGCTCGCGGCGACCACCATAGGCACCCACCGGCATGCCACCGCCGATGATCTTGCCGAAAGTGGTCAGGTCCGGGGTAATGCCGTAATGCGCCTGCGCACCGCCAAGGGCAACACGGAAGCCGGTCATCACTTCGTCGAAGATCAGCAGCGCGCCATGCTTCGTGCACAGCGCACGCAGGTGTTGCAGGTAGCCCTCGCGCGGCGGGATGCAGTTGGCGTTGCCGACCACCGGTTCGATGATCAGGCCGGCGATGTCGTCACCCTGCTGTTCGAACAGGGCGGTGGCCGCTTCGAAGTCGTTGTAGGGCAGGGTCAGGGTCAGTTCGCTCAGGCCGGCCGGGACGCCCGGCGAGGTCGGCACGCCCAGGGTCAGCATGCCGCTGCCGGCCTTGACCAGGAACGAGTCGCCGTGGCCGTGGTAGCAGCCTTCGAACTTGACGATGCGGTTGCGGCCGGTGGCGCCACGCGCCAGGCGGATCGCCGACAGCGTGGCCTCGGTGCCGGAGTTGACCATGCGCACCATCTCGCACGATGGCACCAGGCGGGTGATGGTCTCGGCCATGGTGACTTCGGCCGCGCACGGCGCACCGAAGGACAGGCCATTGTCGATCGCCTTCTTCACCGCCTGGCGCACGGCCGGGTGGTTGTGGCCGACGATCATCGGGCCCCAGGAACCGACGTAGTCGATGTAGCGGTTGCCATCGACGTCGTACAGGTAGGCGCCATCGGCGCGTTCAACGAAGAACGGCTCGCCGCCGACCGACTTGAACGCACGTACCGGCGAATTGACGCCGCCCGGCAGCAGCTGCTGGGCACGGGAGAACAGGGCGTGGGACTGGTCGTGGTTCATGGGGCTTTCCTGGGCATTACGCGAACTGGGCGAGATAGGCGCGCTGGGTCGCGACCGGGTCCGATGCGGCATAGATACCGCTGACCACGGCCACCAGATCGGCGCCGGCGTCGATGATGGGACCGACATTGTCCGGCGTCAGGCCGCCGATCGCCACCCGCGGCACGCCGAGTGCGGCGCTTTGCCGCAGCAGGTCGGTGTGGGCGCGGCTGCTGGTGACCTTGGTGGTGGTCGGGAAGAAGGCGCCGAAGGCCACATAGCTGGCGCCGGCCGCCACGGCCTTCTCTGCATTGGCCAGCTGGTCGTAGCAGGAGGCGCCGATGATGGCCTCGGCACCGAGCAGCGCGCGCGCGCTGGGGATGTCCCCGTCGGTGCCGCCCAGATGCACGCCGGCCGCGCCCACGGCCTTGGCCAGCACCGGATCGTCGTTGACGATCAGCGGCACGCCGTGGGCGGCGCACAGGCCTTGCAGGGCCGCCGCCTGTTCCTGCCGCAGCGCGTCGCTGGCGGTCTTGTTGCGGTACTGCAGCCAGGTGGCACCCGCGGCCAGCAGCGGCGCGGTACGGGCCAGCAGGCGCGCGGTATCTGGCTCGTCGGGGGTGATCAGGTAGACGCCGCGGGGCGCAGGGGAAGCAGAAGTCATCGATGGCTACCGGTGCGTGGGCTGCAATGGGACAATGGCGGCCCGTGAATCCAGCCCCGATTATCCGATGAGCGACGCCAGCCCCACCACCCTGCGAACCTGGATGTGCGTGGTCTGCGGCTTCCTGTACAGCGAAGCGGAAGGCTTGCCGGAGGAGGGTATTGAGCCCGGGACGCGTTGGGAGGACATTCCCGAGACCTGGACCTGCCCGGACTGCGGGGTGACCAAGGCCGATTTCGAGATGGTCGAGGTCGACTGACCGGCGGGCAACCCGGCCCATCCTGTGGGTGCGGACCGTTGGGGTGGGTGTGGACCGTTGGTCCACACACCGACACCCTCAATGCAGCCGCGGCACCGGCCCGCCGAGGTCGATCAGCTTCTCGCGCAGCCACTGCGCATCGCTGGCCTCGGGATTGCGCTTCAGGTACTGCCCCAGGTCATGGCGGGCACCGGCCAGATACTCCAGTTGCAGGTACGCCAGGCCGCGGTCGCGCAGCGCGTCGTCCTGCTCGGGCGCCAGTTTCAGCAGGCGGTCGGCACTGCGTGCGGCACGATCCCATTCACCGGCTTCGGCGTAGACACCATGCAGGTTGCGCAGCATGCGCATCAGGATCGCGCGCGCCGGCGCCGGGTCGAGGATCTGCGCCAGCACCTGGTCATCGGGCATCTGTCCGCCCAGGTGTGACTTGGCGCGTTCGCGCAGTTCGTCCACGTCCAGTGGCCGGCCACCGTTGAACGGGTCCATCACCAGCACGCCGTCGTCCACCGGCAAGCGCACCAGGAAGTGGCCGGGGAAGGACACGCCATCCAACGGTATGCCGAGCCGGCGCGCGACTTCCATCTGCACCAGCGCCAACGAGATCGGATTGCCCAGGCGCCGCTCGAACACCTGGTTGAGGTAGCTGTTGCGCGGGTCGTAATACTCGTCGTGGTCGCCGCTGTAGCCCAGCTCGTCGAACAGGTGGCGGTTGATCGCCGCCATTTTCAGTGGGCTGTTGTCGATGCTCTCCACTTCCGAACGGAGGTGGTCGACATGGCTCTGGATCAGCGCGTCGTAGGTGGACGGCTGCAGATCGGGGTATTCATCGCGCGCGATCAGCAGCGCGGTCGGCAACAAGGGCAGCGCCTCGTCTTCGAGGTCGGCCAGTGCATCCCAGTCGGGGAGTGTGATCCGGTCCTGCATGACCACAGACTGGCGTCATTCGCAGGCGGTTTCAAGCGGTGCCGCGTGAAAAATCCGGGGGTCAGATCCCTTTCGCGTGCGAAAGGGAGCTGACCCCTGCAGGGTTGCCGGCCAGCGGTCGGCACTACCGCGGGCAGAACCCTGTTACTCGATGCCTGGGCCGAACTTCAGCTCCGTGCCGTCCTTCAGCTTGAGCTTCTCGGCCTGGCCGGCGTTGAGCTCCAGCACATAGCGCGCCGGGCCACCGCTGGGGTAGGGCGGGCACATGTCACCGGCCGAGCACGGCGGCACATCGCGCTGCTGGCTGACCAGCTTGCGCTGGCTGTCGAAGTACAGGATGTCCAGCGCAAGCTTGGTGTTCTTCATCCAGTACGCCTGCATTTCCTCGCGGTCGTGGATGAACAGCATGCCGTGGTCGGCGGCCATCTGGTCGCGGAACATCAACCCGCGCGCGCGGGTTTCATCGTTGGTGGCCAGCTCCACCTGGTAGCGGGCGCCATCCAGCTCGACCCAGTGGCGGGCCGCGTCGGTGGCACAGCCGGCCAGGGCCAGCAGCGGAAGCATCAGCAGCGAACGCAACAGCGACATCGTCAGGATCCTTCGAAAGGGTCAGAGCACGACCGGCGGCTCGCCACCGACGATCACCACATCGGCGCGGCGGCGGGCGAACAGGCCGACGCAGACCACGCCCGGCAGCTGGTTGAGCTCGCGCTCCAGCTTTTCCGGATCGGTGATCTGCAGGTTGTGGATGTCCAGGATCTGGTTGCCGTTGTCGGTGACCACGCCTTCGCGCCAGGTCGGCTGGCCGCCGGTCATGTCGCGGATCTGGCGGGCGACCAGGCTGCGCGCCATCGGGATCACTTCCACCGGCAGCGGGAACCTGCCCAGTACCGGCACCTGCTTGCTCGGGTCGATGATGCAGATGAAGCGCTCGCTGGCCTCGGCGATGATCTTCTCGCGGGTCAGCGCGGCGCCGCCGCCCTTGATCAGGCACTTGTTGGCGTCGCACTCATCGGCGCCATCGACGTACAGCGACAGGTTGCCGCTGTGGTTCAGCTCGATCACCTCGATGCCGTGCTGCTTCAGGCGCGCGGTGCTCTGCTCGGAGCTGGACACAGCGCCCTTGATGCGGTGCTGGATGCGGGCCAGGGCATCGATGAAATAGGCCACGGTGGAACCGGTGCCGACACCGACGATCATGCCGTCTTCAACGTACTCGATGGCTTTCTCGGCGGCCAGGCGCTTGGCTTCGGACATGGGAGAACTCTCAGGCAGGGAATCAGGATTTCTTTTCCAGCGACAGCAGCAGCTTCCACTGCGCGGCGGTCACCGGGAACACCGACAGGCGGTTGCCCTTGGCAACCAGCGGGAAGCCCTCGCCGAGTTCTTCGGCGTGCAGCTTGATCTCGTCCAGCGCGATCACCTGCTTGAGCTTGCGGTCGAAGGCCACGTCCACCAGCATCCAGCGCGGGTTTTCGCGCGTGCTCTTGGGGTCGTGGTAGTCGGATTTCGGATCGAACTGGGTGTCGTCCGGGTAGGCCGTACTGGCCACGGTGGCCAGGCCGACGATGCCGGGCACCTTGGTATTGGAGTGGTAGAACAGGATGCCGTCGCCCACCTGCATGCCATCACGCATGAAGTTGCGCGCCTGATAGTTGCGCACCCCGTTCCAGGGTTCGACCTTGACCTTGGCCAGGTCATCGATGGAGAAGGCGTCCGGTTCGGACTTCATCAGCCAGTAGCGCTTGCGGGCGGTCATGCGTTCACGGGGGCAGCGGAGGGGAACAGGGTGCCGTCTTCGGTGCAGATCGCATCCACCGGCACGTCCCACGACGCCACCGGCAAGGACTCGACCTGCTGCACCGCGAACGCAGCACCGACCAGCCAGGGCGGCGCCGGCCGGTCGTGGCGGAAGGCGAAGCTGCGATCATACCAGCCGCCCCCCATGCCCAGCCGCCGGCACTGCGTGTCGAAACCCACCAGCGGGGCCACCACCAGCGCCATCTGTGCTGGTTCCAGGGTGTCTTCCAGCGCCACGTCCGGCTCGGGAATGCCGTAGCGGTTGCTGGTCAGCGGCTGCCCCGGCCGCCACGGCGCGAAGCGCAGCACGTCGCCGGCCAGCACCGGCAGGCAGTAGGTGAGGCCTTCGGGCAACTGCAACTGCCAGCGGTGCAGGGCGATCTCGCCATCCAGCGCCCAGTAGCCGGCCACGGCGCCTTCGCGCGGGGCGAACGGCAGGGCGAGCAGGGCATCGGCAAGCGATTCGGCGGCGGCGATGCGCTCAACGGCGGAAAGGTCGCGGCGGCGTTGCCGCAGGTCGTGGCGCAGGGCCTGGCGCGGGTCGGTCATGGCAGCGTGCGGCAAGGATCAGCCGTCATTGTGCCGGAAAGAACAAGGGCGACGCCCGAAGACGCCGCCCTTGCTGGAATATTGCATTCTCCGCAATGTCGATGCATGCGAAACGACCTTGAACCCGGGGGCTCAAGTGGGAACGCTGGAGAACCATCGGGCTTCCCGCTGCAAGGCGGACCTGCACTCCCGGCGCTGTCGCGCTCCCGGTGTCGTTCTTAAGGGACAAGGCGAATGTTTGCACATGCCGTCGAGTACCGCAGAGAACGCGTGGCCATTATAGCCAGCACGCGGGATCTGGATAGGCCGTTCGTCGGCAACAGTCCGTGCCAATTCAGATATGAGAAGACGCGTTTTGCACGATTTTCAGGGGGTGCCGTCGATGGCGCGGTCCAGGCGCCGGTTCAGGTCGGCCAGGGTCTGCTGCAGGGCCACGGCCTGGCGGGCGTTTTCGTCGCGCAGCAGCTGCAGTTCGTGGGCCAGGTTCAGCGCGGCCAGTACGGCAACGCGATCAACCGCGGCCATGCGGTTGCTGCCGCGGATCTCGCGCATGCGCGCATCCAGCAGGCGCGCGGCGGCCATCAGGCTGTCACGTTCATCGCCACCGACGCCCACGGTGTATTCGCGATCGAGGATGCGGACACTGACCGGTTCGGCGCTCATGTGTGCTGCTCCAGGGATTTGAGCCGGCTGATCATTGCTTCCACCCGCGAACGTGCCTGCTCATTCTTGGCCAGCAGCGTCGAGCGCTCGGCCACCAGCTGCTCCTGCTGGTGGCGCAGGCTGCGGTTCTCCTCGGCCAGGCGCTGGTTGCGTTCAAGCAACGCTTCCACGCGGGCGGCGAAGTCCTGCAGCTGGGCAAGGGGATCGGCGGGTTCCATGCGGGCACGATAGGCAAGCCGGGTAAGGGCGGTCAAGCGTTGTCGCAGCAAGGCTGGACGGCTGCGGAGAGGATGCCGTCGGGTTGCTACACTACGGGGTCTCACGGGCGCGCGCGTGCGCGCCCCGGGTTTCCTTTCCGAACGAGCCGCACGATGACCGAACTTCCCTCCGTCGACGACGTTACCCGCGCCAGCCAGGAACTGGGCCTGGGCGCCACCGCTGCCGAGCTGCACGGCGCGCTGTGTGGCTGGCTGGCCGCCGGCGGCGCCCCCGGCAACGACTGGCCGGCGCGCGTGCTGGCCGACGACAACCTGCCGCCGGTGGCTGCCGACAGCGTGCTGGGGCAGCTGCTGCAGGCCACCATCAAGCAGCTGGAAGACCGCGACTTCGCCTTCGAGCTGCTGCTGACCGACGGCGACGATGTATCCGCGCAGGCCGATGCCATGTTCAGCTGGACCCGTTCCTTCCTGGGCGGCTTCGGCCTGGGCAGCGGCGGCCGCCGCCCGACCCTGTCCGAAGAGGGCGAGGAAGCGCTGACCGACATGGCCAGCCTGGCGCGTGCCTCCAGCGAGGATTTCGAGGCCGGTGGCGATGACGACGACGAAGCCCTGTCGGAGATCGAGGAATTCATCCGCGTGGCGGTGCTCTTGCTGCACGGCGACGTGGTGCTGGCCTCGCGCCATCGTCAGCGCCTGAACTGATGGACATCAAGCAGCGCACCGGCATTGCCGCCGGCGAGTACAAGCGTCGCCGCCGCCAGCTGATGGACATGGCCGGCGAGGACGCGATCCTGGTGCTGCCGGCCGCGGCCGAGAAGGTGCGCAGCCTCGATACCCATTATCCGTTCCGGCAGGATTCGGATTTCCAGTACCTGAGCGGCTTCCCGGAGCCGGAAGCAGTGCTGGTACTGATCCCGGGCCGACGCCACGGCGAGGCCATCCTGTTCTGCCGCGAGCGCGATGCCGAACGCGAAGCCTGGGACGGCAGCCGCGCCGGCCAGGAAGGCGCGGTGGCGCAGTACGGCATGGACGACGCCTACCCGATCGATGATCTGGACGACATCCTGCCGGGCCTGCTGGAAGGCCGTTCGCGCGTCTACTACCACTTCGGCCGGGATGCCGACTTCGACCTGAAGCTGATCGGCTGGGTCAACCGCGTGCGTTCGCAGGTGCGCCACGGTGCGCAGCCGCCGCACGAGTTCCTCGAACTGGGCCACCTGCTGCACGAGCAGCGCCTGTTCAAGTCCGGTGCCGAAGTGGCGTTGATGCACCACGCCGCGCAGATCAGCGTGCGTGCGCATCTGGCCGCGATGAGGGCCGCCAGGGCCGGCATCCACGAGTACGAACTGCAGGCGGAGCTGGAACGCGTGTTCCGCGCCAACGACGCCGTGCCGGCCTATTGCAGCATCGTCGGCGCCGGCCGCAACGGCTGCATCCTGCATTACCGCGACAACAACGCGCGTTCGCGCGACGGCGAGCTGGTGCTGATCGACGCCGGTGCCGAGTACCGTGGCTACGCCAGTGACATCACCCGCACGTTCCCGGTGAATGGCCGCTTCAGCGCTGAGCAGCGTGCACTGCACGACCTGGTCGGCGATGCGCAGGCCGCTGCGTTGGCCCAGGCCAGGCCGGGCGTGCCGTACGAAGCCGGTCACCTCGCCGCAGTGCAGACCCTGACCGAGGGCCTGCTGCGGCTGGGCCTGCTGAAGGGTACGCTGGAAAAGAACCTGGCCGAAGGCCTGTACCAGCGCTTCTACCGGCACAAGACCGGGCACTGGATCGGCATGGACGTGCACGACGTGGGCGACTACCGCCTGGCGGGTGACTCGCGTCTGCTGGAGCCGGGCATGGCGTTCACCATCGAGCCCGGGTTGTACATCGGCGTGGATGACACGACGGTGGAACCGCGCTGGCGCGGTATCGGCATCCGTACCGAGGATGACGTGCTGATCACCGATGACGGCCATCGCGTGCTGACCGAAGGCCTGGCGCGCAGCGCCGACGAGATTGAAGCGGTGATGGCGGGGTAAGGGGTGTTCTGCAGGGCTTGCAGCCCTGCACCTGCTGCAATCAACGGCAACTGCCAATGCCAGAGCGGCATTCCGTGGGATGGCGGGGCGGTGTGGGTGGTCAGGACACGCCGTAAACCCATCCATGGGGGCTCGATGGCGCCATCCATGGCGCCAACGGTCCTGCCCACCCACACCGCCCCACCCCTGACAGATTCCTGTGGCTGTTGGTGGGTGCCGACCGTTGGTCGGCACATCTGTCAGATATCGAATGAATCATCCACGCATGGCGTGGATCTACGGGCAATTGCGATTGTTGGCACGCGCGGCTGTTGGTAGGTGTCGACCTTGGTCGACACAGAGCGAGCGCAGCGAGCGACCCGCTTTTGCTTTTCTTTTTCTTTTCCGTGGTTGGACGCGCGCAGGAAACTGTCAAAGGCCGGGCGGGGTGGGTTTGCAGGACCGTTGGCGCCATGGATGGCGCCATCGAGCCCCCATGGATGGGTTTACGGCGTGTCCTGCAAACCCACCCCGCCCGGCAAAGCGCGGCTTTTGCTCCAAGCGACCAACCACGAGGGGCTCAGCCGTTCGCCGCCGCAAACGCCGGCCGCGTCAGGTTGTCCGCCTCGCCATCAGTGCACAGCACTTCGTCTTCAATGCGGATGCCACCATACGGACGGAAGAAATCCACGCGCTCCCAGTTGATCGCATCACCATGGCCGGCGTCCTTCACTTCGTTCAACAGCATGTCGATGAAGTACAGGCCTGGCTCGATGGTCACCACCATGCCCGGTTCCAGCACGCGGGTCAGGCGCAGGTAGGGATGGCCGGCCGGGCGCTCGATGCGGCCACCTTCGTCGCTGGCGGCGAAGCCGGCCACGTCGTGCACCTGCAGGCCGATCAGGTGGCCGATGCCGTGCGGGAAGAATGCGGCGCTGACGCCGGTCTCCAGCGCGGTCTGTGGCGACACCTTGATCACGCCGAAGTCCTTCAGCACGCCCATCAGCGAAAGATGTGCGTCCACGTGCAGCTGCTTGTAGTCGAAGCCCGGGCGCACCGCTGCGCACATCTGCTGCTGGGCGGCGTCGACGGCCGCAATCATCGCGGCGAATTCGTCGTGGCCCTGCGCGGCGTAGGTGCGGGTGATGTCGCTGGCATAGCCGTGCGCACTGGCGCCGGCGTCGATCAGGAAGCTGCGCAGCGGCTGCGGTGCCTTGCGGCCCAGCTCGGTGTAATGCAGCACGGCGGCGTGTTCGTTCAACGCCACGATGTTGCCGTAGGGCAGCTCGTTGGCATCCTGGCCGACGGCCTGGCAGTACGCCATGTGGATGCTGAATTCGTCGGCACCGTTGCGGAACGCGGCCTCGGCGGCGCGGTGGCCGCGCACGCCCAGCACCTGGGCCTGGCGCATCAGTGCGATTTCATACGGTGTCTTGCTGCCGCGGTGCCATTCCAGGTAGTTCACCACCGGCGCTGGATTGTTCGGCATGTAGTTGCCCAGTGCGCTCTGCGGCTCGCCCAGGATCGCGCAGCGCGACGGGTCGGCCGGCAGCAGGGCCAGCGCCTCTTCGGGCTTGCGGATGATGTGGATGTCGAAGTGCTCCACCCACCAGCCACTGGGGGCGTCCGGTACCACGTGCCAGTAGTCGAAGGGCTGGTGGAAGATCACTGCCGGGCGCTTGCCCGGGGTGAACACGATCCAGCTGTTGGGCACGCGGGTCAGCGGCAGCCAGGCCTTGAACTGCGGGTTGACCGCATACGGGTAGTCGCGGTCGTCGAACACCTGGTAGTGCAGGGTGCCGCTGGGCACCACCAGATGGTCGAAGCCGCCGCGGGCCAGCGCCTGTTCGGCGCGTCGGCACAGCACGGCCAGGTGGTCGGAATACAGGGCGCCGGGGTCTTGCTGGATCATTGCGGTGGCTCGACACGGAAAACGGCCCTTGATTCTGCCGCATACCGCGAAAAACCGCTGTGCCGGAACCGGCACTCAGGCCGTCGAAACCGGTCCCTCGTCGCTGTCCTCGCCCACCCACTGCCGCAGCAGCTGCCGATGTTCGCGCGACAGGGTCAGGAAGCGGAAGCCGGTCCAGCTCTGCCCGGGAACGTGTGCGGGCTCGCTCCACAGCAGATGCACGCCTACGTCGATGGCCTGCTGGCGGCCATCACCCAATGGCAAGGGAAAGCGCAGCTGGTACAGCGCATCCTCGCGCAGCGGCATGCTGGCCAGCATCAGCATGCCAGTTTCGGAGACATTGCCGAGGCGCCCGACCACGCACTCGCGCATCTGGTCGGTAACCGGCACCAGGTCCGAGACCTGGCGGCGCGGCGCGCGGCGGGTGTCCTGCGGCGGTACGGCTTTCATGCGGGGGTCTCCTGTGCGCGAGCCGTGGCCAGTGCGCGCAGCGCACCGAGGCTGGCTTCCCAGGCACGGTCGACCAGCCGGCCCTTGTCTTCGGTGACCAGCTGCGCGCGCCCGGCACTGATCTGCCGTGCCAGCGCATCCAGGTCGGTATCGGTGATCTTCTGCCCGCGCGCATTGACGAACAACGCGTGGCCGGTCAGCAGGCTGTACCAGGACAGGCGCTGGCGGCGCATCGTGCCATCGCCCGTGTCGATGTCGAACCAACTGCCGAACGGCAGGCTGGACAGTTGTTGGTAGGCCGCTTCTTCGGCGCTGCTGCGCGGCGTGGCAGGTGCGGCGCCACTGTTCGTGCCGGCGTGCTCGCCCAGGCGCGCACGTGCCTTGAGGCGTGCGCTGAGCTCGGTACGCGAGGTGCTTTCATCCTCGCCGCCGGGCGTGGCCAGCCTGCGCGCGACAGCGGCGGCTTCCTCGGCGTGGTAGCCGACCTGCAGCAATGCGGCCTCCACGTCCGCTGCCAGTGCGGTATCGGTGCCGCCGGGGGCGTCGATGGCCTGCGCGGTGATGGCAGCGATGCGCTCGGTCTGTTGCAGGCGCTCCTGCCATTGCGGTGAATCGTCGCCATGGCGCAGGCGGGTGAGGGTCAGTGCATCGGCCCAGGCCTGGCGCAGCAAGGTCTGCACGAAACGCGGTGGCGACCGGGTGTCGCAGCACTGGTCGATCTGTGCGGTGGCCTGGCGACGGGCCAGTTCCAATCGTTCCTTGCCGCGCGCGGCTTCCACATGGCGGCGCTCGGCCAGTTCGGCACGATGGGCCGCCGCGCGCTGGTGCTGCTGCACGTCTTCACTGGCGGCGGCAAAGACTTCCGGCGCACGCGCATCCTGCCCCAGCAGGCCCTGCACGCTCTGCGCCATGCGCTGCAGCAGCTGCGGGTCGACATCCTCATCGCCCAGCCAGTTGGCGCCGACTTCGGCGATCTGATTGAGCAGCTCACGCGCGGGGTGTTCGTCGCGCACGAAGAAGCCCGGATCGGCCATGGCGGCGCGTGCCAGGGGTACCTGCAGGCGGGCCAGCAGCGCGGCCGGCACTGGATCGGGACGCTGTTGCTGTTGCACCTGCTGCATCAGCATGCGCAGCAGGTCGAGGTTGTCCCGGTCGTGACTGCCCAGCTGGGCCTGCGCACCATGCTCGCTGCGCAGCTGCGCGACCACGGCAGCCTGCAGGTCGGCCACACCGGTTGCCGCACTGGACTGGGCCTGCAGGCGCGCGAGTACCGCGTCGACTGCCGCGCTGGGCACCGCGCCGCTGTCCCCCGGGGCAGGGCTGCCGTGCCGTGCCTGCTGCAGCAGCTCATGCAGTGCACTGCCAGTGGAGGTGGTCACGCCCGGCGTGGCGGGGCCGGCTGCGCCGCCCTCGTGGAAGGCGTCCTGTACCAGGCTGGACCAGGAGCCGGCCGGTGCCGAACCGTTCCAGCCGGTCAAGGGGGCTGCGGTGCGCTTGGCCGGCTGCGTGGTGCGGCCGCCCCCCACCGACTGGGTGATGATCCGCCGCGTGCTCGACGAGCGTGCCAGGTAGGGGGTGTAGACCAGCCCCGGCAGTACACCGGACTGGGCCAGCAGGGCATTGGCACGGTCAAGGATATCGCCCAGCCGTTCCAGCACCTGCCGTTCGAAACTGCGATACAGCGCCAGCTGTACCTCGACGCTCAGCGCGTCCTGTTCGGCAATCCGGCGCACCATCGCGCACAGTGCCTGCGGTGCCAGTGGCAGGGTGTCGGCCTCGAAGGCCGGCGCCGCCGCCAGCACGCCCAGGCGTTGGCCCAGCAGGTTCAGTGTGTTGGTTGAACGCAGGGTTTCGCGCCGCACCATCTCGGTCAGCAGCAGGTCGCGATCCACTTCGTGCTCATCAACCAGCGACAGCCCGAGCATGCCCGGCAGCGCTGGCGGCCCAGCACTGGTACTGACACCGCTGACCGGTTCGCGCAACCGCGCGAGGGCGCCGGCCACGGCATCGAGCATGCGATCGGCGAAATGGCCGGCGAAGGCGTGCAGCTGTCCACGCTGGGCCATCAGCTCGGCCTGCTGCTGCGGATTGCGTGCGCGGTCGGCGTCGTGCAGCAGGGTCTGCTCCAGCGCCTCGACGGTCAGGATCAGGGGCGCCGCCAGCGTCTGCCGGCACAGGCCGATCAGCGCGCCCAGCAGCTCACGTACCCGCGGTGGCAGATCGCTGGCGGCCAGGCGGTTCTTGTCGGCAGGAGTGATGGAAAAGACAGCTGACATCGGCAGGCGGTACCCGGATTCCCGCGGATCGATCTGGTGAATCTACCGTGTCGGCCGATGTCGGCGCTACTTTAGGCTGAACGTGAATCGCATCCGCCGGGCCTGGCCCGACCGATGAACGGTAGTGCCGGCCGCTGGCCGGCAGATATGTCTTCACCGGATTGCCGGCCAGCGGCCGGAACGATCCTCTGTCAGGCGAGGATCAATCTTCCAGGAACAGGCTCACCACATCGTTGGTGAAGCGGCGGCCCAGCTCGGTCGGCTGCACATGCCCATCGGTCATGTCCAGCCAGCCGCGCTGCACGGCCTCGGCCAGGGGAGCGTCCAGCACGCTGCGCGGCAGCCCCGTGCGCGACTCGAAATCGCGCAGGCCAAAACCTTCGTGCAGGCGCAGCAGGTTGAGCATGTATTCGAACGGCAGGCGCTCCGGCGCGATCACATCGTCGCCGCCGAACGAGGCGGGCGTGCCGGCGCTGTCCAGGTAGGCCTGCGGGTGCTTCAGCTTCCAACGCCGCAGCACATGCTCCTCGGCGCCGGAACTGATCTTGCCGTGCGCGCCGGCACCGATGCCCAGGTAGTCGCCGAAGCGCCAGTAGTTCAGGTTGTGCGCGCTCTGCCGGCCGGGGCGCGCATAGGCGCTGACCTCGTACTGGCCGAAACCGGCCTGTGCCAGCAATGCCTGGCAGTGTTCCTGCATGTCCCAGGCGTTGTCTTCATCTGGAATGCCCTGCGGCGGCCGCGCGAAGAACACCGTATTCGGTTCCAGGGTCAGCTGGTAGTGGGAGATGTGTGCCGGCTGCAGCGCGAACGCGCGTTCCAGGTCGGCCTCGGCACCGGCCAGGGTCTGTTCCGGCAGCGCGTACATCAGGTCGATGTTGAAGTTGTCGTAGCCCGCGTCCTGCGCCATCTTCACCGCGCGCTCGGCTTCGCCACTGTCGTGGATGCGGCCCAGGCGCTTGAGCATCGCATCGTCGAAACTCTGGATGCCGAAGCTGAGGCGGTTCACGCCGGCCGCGCGATAGCGGTCGAAGCGGCCATGCTCGGCGGTGCCCGGGTTGGTTTCCAGGGTGATTTCGGCATTGGGTGCGAAACGCAGGCGTGCGTTGGCCTGTTGCAGGAAGCGGTCGATCGCCTCCGGCGGGAACAGGCTGGGCGTGCCGCCACCGAAGAACACGCTGTGCACCACCCGGCCCCAGACCAGCGGCAGGTCCTGGTCGAGGTCGCGCAGCAGCGCATCGATATAAGCGTCGAACGGCAGCTCGCCCTTGGCCTGGTGCGAATTGAAATCGCAGTACGGGCATTTGCGCACGCACCACGGCAGGTGCACGTACAACGACAGCGGTGGCGGCACCAGCCGCGGCGGGTTGTCGTGGTCGGCGGAGCAGGCTTCGCCGGGCAGGTGGTTGCAGTGGTCGTGGGCGTGCGGCATGGGCTTCTTCGGTAGTGCCGGCCGCTGGCCGGCTTCCCTGGGTCGATCGGGTGGCGTCAGTACAGCGTCGCCAGCTGCTGCTTGAGCTGCTGCAGGGCAATGGCGCGGTGGCTGATGGCGTTCTTCAGTGCCGGCTCCATTTCCGCGGCGGTCAGGCCGTGGGTGGTGTCCAGGAATACCGGGTTGTAGCCGAAACCATTGGTGCCGCGCAGTTCGCGGATGATCTGGCCTTCCCAGCGGCCTTCGCAGATCAGCGGCTGCGGGTCGGTGGCGTGGCGCAGCAGCACGATCACCGCATAGAAGCGGGCGCTGCGCTGGCCATCGGGAATGTCGGCCATCGCGTCCAGCAGCTTGGCATTATTGGCCGCAGCATTGGTCGGGTGGCCGGCATAGCGTGCGCTGTACAGGCCCGGCGCACCGCCGAGGGCATCGACGATCAGGCCCGAATCATCGGCCAGCGCCGGCAGGCCGGTCGCTTCGCAGGCTGCGCGTGCCTTCAGCAGCGCGTTCTCGACGAAGGTCAGGCCGGTCTCTTCCACATCGCCCAGGCCCAGTTCGGCGGCCGAGGTGATCTGCAGCGGCAGATCGGCAAGGATCTCCTGCATCTCCACCAGCTTGCCGGCGTTGTGGCTGGCCAGTACCAGTTTCTTCATTGACGGGGCTCCAGCAGGTCCCAGGTGTTGCCATACAGATCGCGGAACACCGCAACCGTTGCATAGGGTTCTTCGCGCGGCGCTTCCAGGAACTCGACGCCGGCGGCGACCATCGCCGCGTGGTCGCGGCGGAAGTCGTCGGTGTTGAGGAAGAAGCCGACGCGGCCGCCGGTCTGGTTGCCGATGCGGCTGCGCTGTTCCTCGTCGCTGGCGCGGGCCAGCAGCAGCGCGGCGGCACTGCCGTCGGTCGGGCCGACCACCACCCAGCGCTTGTGGCCCTGGTCGATGTCCTCCAACAGTGCGAAGCCGAGCTTGCCGGTGTACCAGGCAATGGCTTCGTCATAGTCGGCCACCACCAGGGTGGTCAGGGCGATGCGGCGGTTCATGCCGACAGCGCCGCCTGCTGTGCGGCCAGCAGTTCGCCCACGCCCTTTTCGGCCAGGCCCAGCAGCGCATCCAGTTCATCGCGACGGAAGGCGTGGCCTTCGGCGGTGCCCTGCAGCTCGATGAAGCCGCCACCGTCGTTCATCACCACGTTCATGTCGGTGTCGCAGTCGCTGTCTTCGGCGTAGTCCAGGTCCAGCACCGGGGTGCCGCGGTACACGCCTACCGATACGGCGGCTACTGCGCCCAGGATCGGGTTGCGCTTGATGTCGCCACGCTTGATCAGCACGTTCACCGCATCGACCAGCGCCACGTAGGCGCCGGTGATGGCGGCGGTGCGGGTGCCACCGTCGGCCTGCAGCACGTCGCAGTCGAGGGTGATGGTGCGCTCGCCCAGCGCGTTGCGATCCACGCAGGCGCGCAGGCTGCGGCCGATCAGGCGCTGGATCTCCAGCGTGCGGCCACCCTGCTTGCCACGGGCCGCTTCACGGTCACTGCGGGTGTGGGTGGCGCGCGGCAGCATTCCGTACTCGGCGGTGACCCAGCCTTCGCCCTTGCCGCGCAGGAAGCCCGGCACGCGGTTCTCGACGCTGGCGGTGCACAGCACACGGGTTTCACCGAAGCACACCAGCACCGAACCTTCGGCGTGGCGGGTGAAGCCGCGTTGGATGACGACCGGGCGGAGCTGGTCGGGCTGGCGGCCGCTGGGGCGGGAATCGGACATGGTGCGGGTTCCGTAATGGCAAGGGAGTACGCCGCCACGCCCGCGGCCTTCACGGGGCGGGCAAGGGGGCTCTGGTGAGGGCGCTAGGGTACCATTCCCCCTTTGCACGCACCGGACACAATCCATGATTCGAAGCATGACCGCCTATGCCGGCGGCGAGCGGGTCACCCCGTGGGGCACGCTGGGCTGCGAGCTGCGCTCGGTCAACCACCGCTTCCTGGAGGTCGGCACCCGCCTGCCCGAGGAGCTGCGGGCGCTGGAACCGCAGCTGCGCGAGCGCATCGCCGCGCGCCTGAGCCGTGGCAAGCTGGATCTGGTGATGCGCCTGCGCGCGCCGGAAGCGGCGGCCAACCTTCAGGTGGACGAGGCCCTGCTGGGCCAGCTGGGCCGCCTGGCGCACCGCCTGACCTCCGATTTCCCCAACCTGCAGGTCAGCTTCACCGACCTGCTGCAGCTGCCGGGCGTGACCCGTGGCGAGGCCACCGACGCCGCCGCCCTGCAGGTCGAGGCGCTGGCGCTGCTGGACCAGGTGCTGGATGGCTTCGTCGAGGCCCGTGAGCGCGAAGGCGGCAAGTTGGCTGCGGCCATCAGCGAGCGCGTGGACGGCATCGAACGCATCGCCACCGAAGTGCGCACGCTGATTCCGGCCATTCGCGACGGCCAGCGCGCCAAGCTGGCCGCACGCCTGGCCGACCTGCCGCACCCGGTCGACCCCGGCCGCGCCGAGCAGGAACTGGTCCTGTGGCTGCAGAAGCTGGACGTGGATGAAGAGCTGGACCGCCTCGGCAGCCACATCGTCGAGATCCGCCGCGTGCTCAAGCAGCGCGAGCCGGTCGGTCGCCGCCTTGACTTCCTGCTGCAGGAGTTCAACCGCGAAGCCAATACGCTGGGCTCGAAGTCGGTGGACAGCCGTACGTCCAATGCCGCGGTGGAGCTGAAGGTGCTGATCGACCAGATCCGCGAACAGGTGCAGAACATCGAGTGATGTTGCATCCAGCGGTACAGCAGGGGCGCCTTCGGGCGCCCTTGTCGTTCCAGCGCATCAGCGCACGCTGACGCCCGGCGCTCCTTCGCTCAAACGCCCGACCACGGCTGCCTGGCCGAACCTCGCGTCGTGGAAGCAGGCCAGCACCGCATCCGTCGCTTCCGGGGCGCACGACACCAGCAGGCCACCGCTGGTCTGAGGGTCGGTCAGCAGTGGCTGCCAGTGTGCCGGCAACCCATCGGCGAAGCGCACCTCGGTGCCATAGGAGGCCCAGTTGCGGTTGGATGCGCCGGTCACGCAGCCACGCTGCAGCAGCTCCAGCGCCTGCGGCAGCAGCGGCACCTGTGCACTGTCCACCTCGGCAGCGACACCACTGGCGCGGCACACTTCCAGCAGGTGGCCGAGCAGGCCGAAGCCGGTGACGTCGGTCATGGCATGCACGCCGTCCAGCGCAGCCAGCGGCACGCCCACGGTGTTCAGGCGGGTGGTCGACGCGATCATCTGCTGGTAGCCGTCGGCGTCCAGCACTTCCTTCTTCAGTGCTGACGAATACACGCCCACGCCCAACGGCTTGCCCAGCACCAGCACGTCGCCGGCGCGGGCATCGGCATTGCGCTTGAGTCGTTGCGGGTCGAGCACGCCGATCGCAGCCAGGCCGTAGATGGGTTCCACCGAATCGATGCTGTGGCCACCAGCGACCACGATGCCAGCATCGGCGCAGGCGCGTTCGCCACCCTGCAGAATGCCGCGGATCGTGTCCTGCGGCAGCGTGTTGATCGGCATGCCGACGATGGCCAGTGCGAACAGCGGGCGCGCGCCCATCGCATACAGGTCCGACAGCGCGTTGGTGGCCGCGATGCGGCCGAAGTCGAACGGGTCGTCGACGATGGGCATGAAGAAATCAGTGGTGGCGACGATTGCCTGGCGATCATCGAGGCGATACACCGCGGCGTCGTCGCTGTTCTCACGGCCCACCAGCAGCTCAGCCGGTGCCGGAAGTGCTGGAACGCCACGCAGCAGTTCGCTCAGCACGCCCGGCGCGATCTTGCAGCCGCAGCCGCCGCCATGCGCGAGAGAGGTCAGTCGTTGCGGGGCATCGGCCGTTGAAGGGGCGGGGGACTGCGCGTGCGTGGCCATGCCGACATCTCCTGCGGGAACGCGAATGGCGGAAGGCAGCAGGAGTCGAACCTACCAGGGAACGATCGACGCCCCCTACTGGGTTTGAAGCCCAGCCGCATGCCCGGATGCGCATGCCTTCCGAAAGTACGGCGGTACCGGTGGGCTCAGTCGCGGGCTGCGTTCCACTGCAGGTCGCCGCGCGGCCGATGCTGGTCACCGACGCGTCGAGTGTAGCCAACGCGATTGAAGAACTCCAAGATCTGGATGCTGCGTTTGCGGCCCAGGCCGATGGCATCGCGGAACGTGGCCGCATCCACCGTGCCGCTGGCCTGTGACAGCTGCGCGACGATCGCGGCGAGTTCGGCAATGCACGCGGGTGCATAGAACAGGTCCGGCACCACCTGGAACAGCTCGCCACGTGCGGTGGCGCGGCGCAGGACGGCGCGGACTTCGTCTTCGGCCAGGCCGATCTCGGCAGCAAGGGTGCGCACCCACGGCGGATCGAAGCCACCGGCGTGCAGTTGCGGCAGCACGCGTTCCAGCAGCAGACGCTCGCGTTCCGGTGGCGCATGGTCATGCCCGGGCAGGCGCCACCAGGCACCCACGCGTTGCACGCTGCCGTCGTCCAGCAGGTCCTGCAGCAGCGCATTCCAGAGGCTCGCTGCAAGCGCGGGCAGGGTGCTGCGCTGCAGGCGGCCGCTGTCGACACCGGGTTCGTCCGGGCGTCGCTCATGCCATCCACGCAGTGAGGCGATCACCTGCTCGCGCAATGCCTGCCAGTGCGACACAAGGATGACTACCGTGTCTTCGCGGGTGACGATGCGTCGCGTGTCTGCAGGAAGATCGATCCGGTCGGCGGCGCGCCGGCAGTAGCGCTGCAGCGCGGCCATGGCAACGCCGAAGGGCGCCTGCTGCAACAGTGGACCGATTCCCGCACCCGCGGCCAGTTGCTCCAGTGCTCCCAGCCATGCGAGCCGTGCAGGACTGCGCCGGCGCCGCTGTGGCGGGTCCGGATCGAGCACAAGGCCGCCGCCCAGCGTGTGGGTGGCCGCTGAATCGCGGGCAATGAAGCGATCGCCACACATCGCACAGACCGGAGCATCGAACACCAGCTGCACCAACTGCCCATCACCGTGGTCATGGTCCTCCAGCAGCACCACATGGGCCTGCCGGTGCATGGTGCCCCAGTGGATATGCAGCGGTGCCCAGTCGCGCAACGGTGCGGCCAACGCGGACAGCCGCAACCGCACATCAACGCGGGTGGTGGCCAGCAGTGCGCGTGCGTCGGCGATCCAGTCACCGCGGCGGATGTCATCACGGGCGATGGCCGCCAGGTTCAGCGCGCAGCGCTGCCCGGCCATCGCGTGGTCACTGGCCTGGTTCTGCGCGTGGATGCTGCGTATGCGCACTTCAGTGGCGGCCGGCATCAGTTGCAGATGCTCACCCACCGAGGCGATGCCGCCGTGCACTGCGCCGGTCACCAGCGTGCCGTGGCCGGCCAGCGAGAACACGCGGTCCACCGGCATGCGGAACAGCTCGCTGCGCAGTTCGGCCTGGCGCGTGCTGGCGTCGTCCGCCGCCCACGCGTGCAGCTGGGTACGCAGCGCGTTGATGCCAGCATCGTCCGGTGCGGTGCTGTTGCAGGTGAACACAGGGGAATCCTGCAGCGGCGTGCCGGCCAGCAGGGCAGCGACCTCGATCTCGACCCGGGCCAGGCGCGCCGCATCCACACGGTCGATCTTGGTCAGCGCCACCGCACCCCGGTTCACGCCCAGCAGCTGCAGGATGGCCAGGTGCTCGCGGGTCTGTGGCATCACGCCGTCGTCGGCAGCGATGACCAGCAGGGCGACGTCGATACCCGTGGCGCCGGCCACCATCGTGTGCACGAAGCGCTCGTGGCCCGGCACGTCGACGAAACCCAGTGTCGCGACAGGACCTGTGCCGTCCCTGCGTTCCACAGGAACATAGGCATAGCCCAGCTCGATGGAAATACCACGCGTACGCTCTTCCTGCAGGCGATCGGTTTCGATGCCGGTCAGTGCCCGCACCAGGCTGGTCTTGCCATGGTCGATATGCCCGGCGGTGCCGACGATCATGCCTTCAGCGTGCTCCACTGGTCGAGGAAGCGCGCTTCGTCGGCGGGTTCCAGGCAGCGCAGGTCCAGCCACAACGCATCATCGGAGATGCGGCCCAGCACGGGTCGCGGCAGCTGACGCAGGCTCTTGGCCAGCAGATCCAGTCCGCCACGGCGCGCGCTGGTAATGCGCAGTCCGGCGCTGGCCAGCTGCGCCTGTGGCTGCGCGCCGCTGCCAATCTGGCTGTGCATCGAAGCAGGCTCGAGGCTGTAGTCCGCCGCCAGTGAGGCACGCATCGGCTGCAGCAGGCGCTGGGCCTGCGCATCAATGTCATCCTGCGTGCGCGAGAGCGTGCGCAGTGTCGGCAGCCGCTGTGCCAGCAGCTCGGGTTCGCGGTACAGGGCCAGCACCGCTTCCAGTGCGGCCAGGCCCATCTTGTCCATGCGCAGTGCCCGCTTCAGCGGGTTGCGGTTGATCCGTGCAATCAGGTCGGCGCGACCGGCGATGATGCCGGCCTGCGGGCCACCCAGCAGCTTGTCGCCGCTGAACGAAACCAGATCGGCGCCGTCCGCCAGTGTTTCCTGCACGGTGGGCTCGTGCGGCAGGCCGAACGTGGCCAGATCGCACAGGCTGCCACTGCCCAGGTCCACCACCAGCGGCAGGCCGTGTTCGTGCGCGATCGTGGCCATCGCCGCCGTGTCGACCTTGGCAGTGAATCCGCTGATCGCGTAGTTGCTGGCATGCACCTCCATCAGCAGCGCTGTGCGCGCGCCGATGGCGTTGGTGAAGTCGGCCGGATGGGTGCGGTTGGTGGTACCTACTTCCAGCAGCCGCGCGCCCGCGCTGCGCATCACATCGGGGATGCGGAAGGCACCACCGATCTCCACCAGCTCGCCGCGCGACACCACCACCTCGCGGCGGTTGGCCAGGCTGTTGAGCAGCAGCAGGACCGCTGCCGCATTGTTGTTGACCACAGTGGCGGCTTCGGCACCGGTCAGTTCGCAGATCAGTGCCTGTACCCGCGCATCGCGGTCGCCGCGACGGCCACGGATGACGTCGAACTCCAGATCGACCGGCGCGGTCATCGCGCGGGTGACTGCCTGCACCGCGGCCTCGGGCAGCAATGCGCGACCCAGGTTGGTATGCAGTACGGTGCCGGTCAGGTTGAACATCGCTTGCAGGTCCAGCCGTGCATCGGCTGCCAGTGCGGCCTCGACCGCTGCCACCAGCGCCGGGCCGTCGACCGCTTCCTGCAGCTGCGCGGTCGACAACTGGCTGGCGCTGACACGCTCACGCAGCACCTGCAGGTGCGAACGCAGCAGCTGGGTGATGCGGCTTCGACCGTGGCCTTCGATCAGTGGCGCCAGTGCAGGCAGGCGCAGCACCCGGTCCAGCGAGGGCAGGGCGGCGGCCGATGCCGGGGCGGGGGGCATGGCTGTCATCGCCTCAATCGCCGTCGGATTGCCACAGCAGAGGATTCTGGCTGGCACGCGCATAGCCTTCCTCGGCCAGCAGCAGATCCAGCGCCAGCGTGCCGAGGTCATCGGCCACCGGCTCCAGTGACGGGTCCTTTTCCAGATACAGGATCTTGCGGTAGCTGTGGCAGTGGTCGCAGGTCTCGGCACGCACCGCGCTCTCGCGCACCGCCTCGCCGCTGTCGCCGTCCACATCGGCCAGGGCGCGATAGGCGATGTCCTTGCCGGCGGCACCACACTGGCTGCACTGCACGCGCACGTAGTGCCACTGGCAGGCGCACAGCGAGCACGACAGGTAACGGTAGGACGCATAGGGTGGCCGCGCCTGCACCACGCTGGTCACCGGCAACGTGCCGCACAGCGGGCACAGCCCTGGCGCATCAGCCAGCGGCTTCAGGTCGATAGGGCGGAAGCTGGCTGCGAGCACCGCCCAGTAAACCTGCAGTGCGTTCATCACCAGCAGCGCAGCGACCGCATCCACCGACGGCGCGTCATCGCGCTCCAGCACCGCGTGCGCCTGCGCATCCAGCCAGGCGTCGTCGGCCGCGGCGACGCGTTGCAGCTCCTGCCGGGTTTCCAGCGGCAGCCCCGTTTCGTCGGCACAGTGCTGGCACAGCGTGCGCAGCCAGTCGCGCCAGCATCCATCCAGCTGAAGCGTGTTGGCCGGCCGCAACGGCATGCCGGCACCGGCCGCCGCACTCGACTGCTGCGCGCGCGCCTGCGACTGCAGTGCCTCGCGCTGCTGCGGTGTCAGCTCATCCAGCAGCGCCTGCTGTGCATCGGCCAACGCCGCCAGCAGCTGCAGGTAGCCGCCGATGGCACTGTGCGCGGCCAGGCTGCGCAGGCGCGTCGCGCGCTCAGCGAACAGTGACTCGATATCGGGCAGGATGATGCGCGGCACATCGCGCGAGGCGAGCGTCTCGATCTCACCGGGTTCAAGGATGCGTTGCGCCATGCAGGGCCAGCCAGAAGAACCAGCCTCCATCCTCGCCGTTGTCGGCGCTCGCGTCCAGCGGGTTCAAACAACGCAGTCGAGCAAAGCAGTCGAGCACGGCTCGACTCTACAAAAACCGGTTTCGGTCGTTGCCATGTTCATCGTGTCGACCAAGGTCGACACCCACCAAGAGCAGCTCATGCCATTCCGACAGCAGCGGGAAACTGTCGAAGGCGGGGCACTGTGGGTTTGCGGGGTGTCCGCGGCATGGATGCCGCGGCCAAGCCCCCAGGGACGGGTTCACGGCGTCCCCGCAAATCCACAGTGCCCCGCCATCCCACGTATAGCCAGCTTTTGACGTTGACGTTGCCTCTGCGGGTGCAGGGCCGCAGGCCCTGCCGCTAACCCTCTTCCCGACGTCCGCGCAGGATGTCCCGGAACCACTGCCGGTGGTGCTTGTACGCCCACCCATAGGTCACCTTGCCCTGGGTCATCGCCCGCACCGACCCCTTGATCCAGATCGCCGCATAGATGTGCACCACGATCGCGCACACCAGCACCCAGCCGAACAGCGCATGGGCCAGCACCGAGAAGCGGATCACCCCGATCGGGAAGAAGTGGCTGAAGTACTGCCGCCAGATCACGAAGCCGGTCAGCAGCAGCGCCGACAGGCAGCCGATGATGGCCCAGAACAGCAGCTTCTGGCCGGCATTGAAACGGCCCACCGGCGGCAGCTTCTCATCCTCGTTGCGCAGTACATCGCGCATGCCGCGCATCCATGCGCGATCGTCGGCGGTCGGCAGATTGTCGCGCCACATGCGGAACGCCAGCAGCGCAAAGCCCACCACCATGGCCAGCCCGATGAACGGATGCAGGATGCGCGTCCACGGTCCGCCACCGAACAACTGGGTCAACGGGAACAGGGCAGGGTGGAACAGCGCCAGCCCGGACAGCGCGGTCAGCACGAAGCAGATCGCCACGATCCAGTGGTTGATGCGGGTCGGTGCGCGGTAGCGGATGATCTGGCGCGGGTGCGGGGCGTACTTCATGGCCGCTGCTCCTCTTCGATCTTCTTCGCCTCGTGCTCGGCTTCCTCTTCTTCCTCGTCATTGACCGTGTTGCGGCCGATGCCGATGTAATGCAGGAAGCCGGCGAAGGCGGTGGCGGCGATCGCCAGCACGCCCAGCGGCTTGGCCACGCCCTTCCACACCTCCACCATCGGGCTGATGCGCGGGTCCTTGGGCAGGTCGGCATACAGCTCCGGCTTGTCCACGTGCTGCAGCACGTACATCACGTGGGTGCCGCCGACGCCCTGCGGATCGTACAGGCCGGCGTTCTCGTAGCCGCGAGATTTCAGGTCTTCCACGCGTCCGGCCGCGTGCTCGGTCATCGCCTGCTTGCTGCCGAAGGTAATCGCGCCGGTCGGGCAGGTCTTCACGCAGGCCGGTTCCTGGCCCACCGCCACCCGGTCCGAACACAGCGTGCACTTGTAGGCCTTGTGGTCCTTCTTGGAGATGCGCGGCACGTCGAACGGACAACCGGTCACGCAGTAGCCGCAGCCGATGCAGTTCTCTTCCTGGAAGTCGACGATGCCATTGGCGTACTGGATGATCGCGCCGGGCGACGGACAGGCCTTCAGGCAGCCCGGATCGCTGCAGTGCATGCAGCCTTCCTTGCGGATCAGCCACTCCAGCTTGCCCTTCTCGTCCTCGTACTCGCGGAACTTCATCACCGTCCACGACTGGTCGCTCAGGTCGGGCGGGTTGTCGTAGCTGCCAACGCAGCTGCCCACTTCGTCGCGCAGATCGTTCCACTCCATGCAGGCGACCTGGCAGGCCTTGCAGCCGATGCACTTGCTCACATCGATCAGCTTGGCGACCTGGCCGGTGTGCGCACCACGCGCCTCCGGCGAGGGCGTGGTGGTGGCCGAGCGGCGGATGATGTCCAGGGATTGCAGTGACATGGCGTGTCTCCTACACCTTCTCGACCTTGACCAGGATGCACTTCGATTCGGGCGTCTGCGAGTTGCCGTCACCGATGGCGTTGGTCAGCGTATTGGCGATGTATCCGGGCTTGGCCGCACCGAGGAAGCCCCAGTGGATCGGCACGCCCACCTGGTGCACGGTCCGGCCATCGATCTGCAGGGCCTTGATGCGCTTGGTCACCATGGCGACCGCTTCGATGTGGCCGCGCTTGGAACTGACCCGCACGCGGCTGCCGTTGTTGATGCCCAGCTCGTCGGCCAACGCCGCGCCGATCTCGACGAACTGCTCGGGCTGGATGATGGCGTTCAACTTGCCGTGCTTGGTCCAGAAGTGGAAATGCTCGGTCAGGCGGTAGGTGGTGGCCACATGCGGGAACTCGTCCGGCGAACCGATCTGTGCGCGATCGCTGGCGAATACGCGGGCGGCCGGGTTGTTCAGCGTCAGTACCTGGCCGGGGCTGAGCGGGTTGCTGCGCAGCGGTGTATCGAACGGTTCGTAGTGCTCCGGGAACGGGCCTTCGGCCATGCCGGCCTTGGCGAAGAAGCGGGCGATGCCCTCCGGATTCATGATGAACGGGCCCATTCCGCCGGCGGGATCTTCGTCGGCCTTGAAGTCGGGCACGTCCACGCTGCCCCAGTTTTTCCCGTTCCACGCCAGCAGCGTGCGCCGCGGATCAAACGGCTTTCCGGCGACGTCGCACGAGGCGCGGTTGTACATCACGCGACGATTGGCCGGCCACGCCCAGGCCCAGCCCAGCGTGTTGCCGATGCCAGTGGGGTCGCTGTTGTCACGCCGCGCCATCATGTTGCCGGTCGGGCCCCAGGCACCGATGTAGATCCAGCAGCCGGAGGCGGTGCTGCCGTCGTCGCGCAGGTCGCCGAATGCGGCCAACTGCTCGCCGGCCTTGCGCACCAGCTTGGTTGGGTCCTTCGGATCGAACACGTCGGTCAGCGCCTTGCCGTTGTATTCCATCGCCAGTTCTTCGGGCGTGGGTACCTCAGGGTTGGCGTAGTTCCAGGCCAGGTCGCGCACCGGCTCCCACCACGCCCCGCCGTCCTTCTCGTACATCGCTTTGATGCGATGGAACAGCTCGGACATGATCTCGATGTCGCTGCGTGCTTCTCCCGGTGGGTTGGCACCCTTCCAGTGCCACTGCAGCCAGCGCGAGGAATTCACCACCGCGCCGTTCTCCTCGGCGAAGGAGGTGGTCGGCAGGCGGAATACTTCGGTCTGGATCGTGCTCGGGTCGACGTCGTTCAACGCACCGTGGTTCTGCCAGAAGGCGATGGTCTCGGTTTCCAGCGGGTCCATGCTGACCATGAACTTCAGCTTGGAGAACGCGCTGATCAGCTTGCCCTTGTTCGGCGCCGAGGCCAGCGGATTGAAGCCCTGGCAGATGTAGCCGTGGATCTTGCCTTCGTTCATCAGCTCGTACGCCTGCAGCATGTCGTACGGCTTGTCGAGCTTGGGCAGGTAATCGAAACACCAGTTGTTGTCGGCGGTGGCGGCGTCGCCCCACCACGATTTCATCAGGCTGACGTGGAACTTCGGGTAGTTCTGCCAGAACGACATCTGGTTGGCGCGCAGCGGCTTCTGCGTGCGCTTGGCGATGTAGGCCTCGTAGTCCTGCTCGTCCTGTTTCGGCAGGGTCAGGTAGCCGGGCAGCAGGTCGGACATCAGGCCGATGTCGGTCAGGCCCTGGATGTTGGAATGCCCGCGCAAGGCGTTCATGCCGCCACCGGCCACGCCGATGTTGCCCAGCAGCAGCTGCACCATGGTGCCGGCACGCACGTTCTGCGCGCCGATCGAGTGCTGCGTCCAGCCCAGCGCGTACAGGATGGTCATCGCCTTGTCCTTGCCGGCGGTGGACGCGATCATGTCCCAGATCTGGCGGATGCTGTCGGCCGGCGTGCCGCAGATGCGTTCGACCATCTCCACCGTGTAGCGCGCATAGTGCTGCTTGAGCAGGTTGTAGACGCAGCGCGGGTCCTTCAGCGTCGGGTCGCTGCGCACGAAGCCGTCGTCACCGTAGGCGTAGTCCCAGCTGGAGCGGTCGTAGCTGCGCTTTTCTGCGTTGTAGCCCGAATACAGGCCGTCCTTGAAGGCGAACTCGTCCTTCACCAGGAACGACATGTCGGTGTAGTTCAGCACGTACTCGTGCTGGATGCGGTCCTCGGTCAACAGGTAGTTGATCAGGCCCCCCAGGAACACGATGTCGGTACCGGTGCGGATCGGCGCGTACACGTCGGCCACCGCGGCCGAGCGGTTGAAGCGCGGATCGACCACGATCAGGCGTGCCTTGTTGTGTGCCTTGGCCTCGGTCACCCATTTGAACCCGCACGGGTGCGCCTCGGCGGCATTGCCACCCATGATCAGGATCAGGTCGGCATTCTTGATGTCGACCCAGTGATTCGTCATCGCACCACGGCCTAGCGTCGGGGCAAGACCTGCCACCGTCGGGCCGTGTCAGACACGTGCCTGGTTGTCGAATGCCAACATGCCAAGGGAGCGCACGACCTTGTGGGTCAGCACCGCGGTTTCATTGCTGGTGGCCGAGGCCGCCAGCATGCCGGTGGTCAGCCAGCGGTTGACCGTCTGCCCGGCCTCGTTCTTCTGCACGAAGTTGGCATCGCGGTCTTCCTTCATCAGCCGCGCGATGCGGTCCAGCGCATCGTCCCAGCTCAGCCGCTTCCACTCGTTCGAGCCCGGCGCGCGGTACTCGGGGTAGAGCAGGCGCGACTTGCTGTGGATGATGTCGGCCAGGCCGGCGCCCTTCGGGCACAGCGTGCCGCGGTTCACCGGATGGTCCGGGTCGCCTTCGATATGGAAGATGCTCGGCTCGGCGTTCTTGGCACCATCGCCGAGGCTGTACATCAGGATGCCGCAGGCCACCGAACAGTAGGTACAGGTGTTGCGGGTCTCGGTCGCGCGGGTCAGCTTGTACTGCCTGACCTCCGCGAGCGCGATGCCGGGCGCGAAGCCCATCAATGCCAGGCTGGAGCCGACCAGGGTTGTCCCGGTCACTTTCAGGAACTGGCGGCGGCTCATCGATGGCATGCCGTTCTCCTGGGATGGCGGGGAGGCGCAGGCCTCCGGGCTGTCGTTGGGTACGGCCCGGTTATAGCACAGCCCCCGCACGCCCATGTGGCACAAGGCCCGGCGCCCGCCAGACGGGCGCGCAACGGGGCCGCTCTGGTAAAGTTGCGTGCCCGCCCCCCGGGGAAAGCGTCTGCCGGGCCTGGTTCCAGGATGTTCCGCGCAGCCCCGCCGTCCTGGCGCGATCCTCCGCGCCGGATCTGGAACACCGAGGAAAAATTTTGCGAAATCAACCCGTTGGATCCCCCGCATGAGCGCCCCGTCGAAGCCGTCGGACGCCGTTGCGCGCGGCACGCTCTACATCGTTGCCGCCCCGTCCGGTGCCGGCAAGAGCAGCATCGTCAATGCCACCCTGGCGCGTGACCCGCAGATCGCCCTGTCGATCTCCTTCACCTCGCGCGCGATGCGCCCGGGTGAAGTGAACGGCCAGCACTACCATTTCGTCTCTGCGGAGAAGTTCGAGCAAATGATCGCCGCCGGCGACTTCTTCGAACACGCCTGGGTGCACGGCGACTGGAAGGGCACTGCCCGCCAGTCGGTGGAGCCGCAGCTGGCCGCCGGCCAGGACGTACTGCTGGAGATCGACTGGCAGGGCGCGCAGCAGGTGCGCCAGCTGGTGCCGGGCACGGTTACCGTGTTCATCCTGCCGCCATCCAAGCAGGCCCTGCAGGACCGCATGCGCAAGCGCGGCCAGGACAGCGAGGCGGTCATCGCCCAGCGCCTGGGCGCGGCCCGCGATGAAATGCTGCACTTCAACGAGTTCGACTACGTCATCGTCAACGAGGTGTTCGACACTGCGGTGGACGAGCTGTGCGCCATCTTCACCGCCAGCCGCCTGCGCCGGGAGGCCCAGAAGGTCCGCCATGCCGGCCTGATCCAGGCCCTGCTGACCCCCGATCCGGGTGCAACTGACTGATTCCAAAAGAATCGGGTGGGGGTTGGCTTGATTTTGTCCAGCCCCTGCCAGTACACTCCGTCCCCTTTCCCTCATTCGACTGAGCGGCCGACCGGTCGCCGGGAGCCCGTATGGCCCGCATCACCGTAGAAGATTGCCTGGAAGTCGTTAACAACCGTTTCGAACTGGTCATGATGGCTTCCAAGCGTGCCCGCCAGCTCGCCAACGGCGTGCAGGCCACGCTGGACAACAGCGAGACCGAGGACAAGCCGACCGTGCTGGCGCTGCGCGAAATCGCCGCCCGCAAGATCGACAACGCGCTGATCGACGAAGTCGAGAAGGCCGAGCGTGAGCGCGCCGAGCGCGAAGCGCTGGAGTGGGCTGCCGCCGAAGTGGTCGCCGACGAAGACATGTCCAAGAACGACGATTGATCGCATCGATCAACGTCATTGCTGGATCGCCGAACAGCCCGCCCCGTGCGGGCTGTTTCGCATTCAGGATTTGCCGTAAACGTCGCGCTGGAATAGGCTTCGGGCATGAACCCAGGCCCCACTGCCAAGGTCGCCGCAGCCCCCGCTGCCGCCGTACCCGACTACGTCCTCCAGCTTGAACGCGCCGCCCATTACCTGCCGCCGGAACAGCTGCCGCTGCTGCGCCGTGCCTGGGAAGTCGGTGCCTCCGCGCACGCTGGGCAGACGCGCAAGTCGGGCGAGCCCTATATCACCCATCCGGTGGCCGTGGCCCAGGTGCTGGCCGAGCTCGGCCTGGACGTGGAAGCGCTGATCGCCGCGATCCTGCACGACACCATCGAAGACACCCCGCTCACCCGCGAGGCGCTGGCTGCCGAGTTCGGCGAGGCCGTGGCCGAACTGGTCGACGGCGTGACCAAGCTGGACAAGCTGAAGTTCCGCGACCGCCAGGAAGCGGCCGCCGAGAGCTTCCGCAAGATGCTGCTGGCGATGTCGCGCGACCTGCGCGTGATCATGATCAAGCTGGCCGACCGCCTGCACAACATGCGCACGCTGGGCGCGCAGAGCCGCGAAGCGCGCGGCCGCATCGCCCGCGAGACGCTGGAGATCTACGCACCCATCGCCCAGCGCCTGGGCATGAGCCTGGTCAAGAGCGAGCTGCAGAACCTCGGCTTCAAGGCGCTCTACCCGTGGCGCCACGCCATCATTGAAAAACACATCCGCAGCCAGCCGGTGGTGCGCCGCGAGGCGATGGCGCAGGTGGAAGTGCAGCTGTCGCAGCGCCTGGCCAAGGAGGGGATCGAGCATCGGCTGATCAGCCGCATCAAGACCCCGTGGAGCATCTACAACAAGATGCGCGACGAGAACAAATCCTTCGACCAGGTGATGGACGTGTTCGGCTTCCGCCTGGTCGTGCGCAGCGTGCCCAGCTGTTACCACGCGCTGGGTTCGGTGCATGCCACCTTCAAACCGCTGGATGGCCGCTTCCGCGATTTCATCGCCATTCCCAAGGCCAACGGCTACCAGTCGCTGCACACCGTGCTGTTCGGGCCGTATGGCTCGCCGATCGAAGTGCAGATCCGTACCGAGGAAATGGACCTGATCGCCGAGCGCGGCGTGGCCGCGCACTGGACCTACAAGTTTGGTGGCGATTCGCCCAACAGCGCGCAGAGCCGTGCCCACGCCTGGATCGTCGAACTGATCGACTCGCAGCGCGCTGCCGGCTCTTCGCTGGAGTTCCTCGACAACGTCAAGGTCGACCTGTTCCCGGACGAGGTCTACCTGTTCACCCCGAAGGGCAAGATCCTGGCCCTGCCGCGCAATTCCACCGCGCTCGATTTCGCCTACGCCGTGCATACCGATGTCGGCAACATGGCGGTGGCCTCGCGCGTTGACAAGAAGCTGGTGCCACTGCGCACCAAGCTGGTGTCGGGGCAGTCGGTGGAGATCATCACCGCACGCTCGGCCACGCCGAAACCGCAGTGGCTGGAATTCGTGGTTACCAGCAAGGCGCGCACTGCCATCCGCCACCAGCTCAAGCAGCTGGAACACGAAGATGCCGTGCAGCTGGGCCACCGCATGCTCGACCGTGCGCTGGAGGCGATGGATTCGTCGCTGGAACGGCTGCCGAAGGGGCGCCTGGATGCGTTCCTGGCCGAGCATCGTTTCCCGCGCCTGGAGGCGCTGCTGGCCGAGGTCGCGCTGGGCAACTGGATGCCGACCCAGGCCGCGCAGGCGCTGATGGCCTACGCCGAACTGCGTGGCGGCCCGCATTCGCGCCACCATTCGCAGGAGAAGATCCTGATCAACGGCAGCGAGCGCGGCGTGGTCACCTTCGCCGGCTGCTGCCAGCCGATTCCCGGCGACGAGATCATGGGCTACCACACCGCCGGCAAGGGCATCGTGGTGCACCGCATGGACTGCCCGAACCTGGCCGAGCTGCGCAAGTCGCCCGAGCGCTGGGTGCCGATCGGCTGGGACACCACCGTTTCCGGCGACTACGACACTTCGCTGGTGGTGGAAGTAGAGAACGGCACCGGCGTGCTGGCGCAGCTGGCCGCCGCCATCGCCCAGAGCCATTCCAACATCGAGCGCGTGGACTACCTGGACCGCGACTTCAACGCCGCCGTGCTGGCGTTCAACATCCAGGTACGCGACCGCAACCACCTGGCCGAAGTGATGCGCCGCCTGCGTCGTCTGTCGGTCGTGCAGTCGGTACGCCGCCAGTAGGTCCACGCCATGCGTGGATGACGTTCCGCGCACACGACGTACGGGGTCGGATCCGTTTCCCGCCGGGAAACGGATCCGACCCCCAGCCGATGCCGCGCCCACCCGGTACAATCACCGCTCTGTTTTCCCCCAAGCACCGGAGCGACCCATGTCCCGCCAGATCATCAACACCGAAAAGGCCCCCGCCGCCATCGGCCCGTACTCGCAGGCCGTGCGCGCCGGCAACACCGTGTACTTCTCCGGCCAGATCCCGCTCGACCCGGCCACCGGCGACATCGTCGGCGCCGGCGACGTCGAAGCACAGGCCCGCCGCGCCTTCGACAACCTCAAGGCCGTGGCCGAAGCCGCTGGCGGCTCGCTGGACAAGGTCGTGCGTCTGGGCCTGTACCTGACCGATCTGGGCGAGTTCGCCAAGGTCAACGCGGTCATGCAGGACTACTTCCAGGCCCCGTACCCGGCCCGTTCCACCATCGAAGTCTCCGGCCTGCCCAAGGGCGCCAACTTCGAGGTCGACGCGGTGATGGTCATCGACTGACCGCCACGTGGCACGCAAGGCGGCGGTCACCCCGGTCCTGTCACCGTCCGGCGAAGCATCCCTGGCGATGCTCGCGGGCGTCGGTCCGGCCGTGGCCGCCAAACTGCAGGCGCGTGGCCTGGCCACCCTGCAGGATCTCTGGCTTCATCTGCCGCTGCGCTATGAAGACCGGACCCGGCTGACCCGCATCGAAGACCTGCGCAACGGCGTACCGGCGCAGGTGGAAGGGCGGGTGGTCGCGGTCGAGCGCGGCATGCGCTACCGGCCGATGCTGAAAGTGGCGGTGGAAGACGAAGGGCGGGGCACTTTGGTGCTGCGCTTCTTCCACTTCCGCCAGCAGCAGGTCGGCCAGTTCGCGGTCGGCAACCGGCTGCGCTGCTTCGGCACGCCCAAACCGGGCCAGCTCGGCCTGGAAATCGTCCACCCCAGCTACCAGGTGCTGGGCCGCAACGACGATCCCGAACTCGGCGACCGCCTCGACCCGGTGTATCCCACCGTCGAAGGCGTCGGTCCGATGACCATGCGCAAGCTGATCGGCCAGGCGCTGGACCGCCTGCCCGAGGAAAGCGCGCTGGAACTGCTGCCCAGCGGCTGGCTCGATGGCCTCGGCCTGCCGTCACTGCGCAGCGCGCTGCTGACCGTGCACCGGCCGCCACCAGATGCCGATCTGGCCGCGCTGGCCGCCGGCACCCACCCGGCGCAGCGCCGCCTGGCGATGGAAGAGCTGCTGGCCCACCACCTCAGCCTGCGTCGCCAGCGCATCGCGTTGCAGGCGCACCATGCGCCGCCGCTGGCCGGCCCCGGCAAACTGGCCAAGGCGCTGCTGAAGCAGCTGCCGTTCGCCCTGACCGGCGCACAGGCGCGCGTGTTCAAGCAGATCCGCGAGGACCTCGCGCGGCCCAGCCCGATGCTGCGGCTGGTGCAGGGCGATGTGGGCTCCGGCAAGACCGTGGTCGCCGCGCTGGCGGCGATGCTGGCGGTGGAGCAGGGCAAGCAGGTTGCATTGGCTGCGCCCACCGAACTGCTGGCCGAACAGCATCTCAACAACCTGCGCGGCTGGCTGGAACCGCTCGGTGTGCGCATCGCCTGGCTGGCCGGCAAAGTCACCGGCAAGGCGCGCGCCAAGGTGATGGAGCAGGTCGCCAGCGGCGAAGCGCAGGTGGTGGTCGGTACCCACGCGCTGATGCAGGAGGCGGTGGTGTTCCAGGATCTGGCGCTCGCCATCGTCGACGAGCAGCACCGCTTCGGCGTGCACCAGCGCTTGGCGCTGCGCGACAAGGGCGCGGGCGGCAACAGCGTGCCACACCAGCTGGTGATGACCGCCACGCCGATTCCGCGCACGCTGGCGATGTCCGAATACGCGGACCTGGATGTGTCGGCCATCGACGAACTGCCGCCGGGCCGTACCCCGGTGCAGACCGTCGCGCTCAACAACGATCGTCGTCCCGAGCTGATCGAGCGCATCGCACTGGCCTGCCAGGAAGGGCGGCAGGTGTACTGGGTGTGCACCCTCATCGAGGAAAGCGAAGAACTGGATGCCACCCCGGCGCAGGCCACCTACGAATCGCTGCAGGCGCTGTTGCCGGGCGTGCGCGTGGGGCTGGTGCATGGTCGCCTGAAAGCCGCCGAAAAGCTGGCGACGATGGTGGCGTTCAAGGCCGGCGACATCGACCTGCTGGTGGCGACCACGGTGATTGAAGTGGGCGTGGATGTGCCGAACGCCTCGCTGATGGTGATCGAGAATGCCGAGCGCCTGGGCCTGGCCCAGCTGCACCAGCTGCGCGGCCGCGTCGGCCGTGGTTCGGCGGTATCGCGCTGCGTGCTGCTGTACCAGGCACCGCTCTCGCAGATGGCACGCGAGCGCCTGCAGACCATGCGCGAAACCAACGATGGTTTCGTCATTGCCGAGAAGGATCTGGAACTGCGCGGCCCCGGTGAATTGCTGGGTACCCGGCAGACCGGCCTGGCCGGTTTCCGCATCGCCGACCTGGCCCGCGACGCCGGCCTGCTGCCCGGCGTGCACGACCTGGCCGAGCGCCTGCTGGACCAGCAACCCACGCTGGCCGATCGTGTGGTGCAGCGCTGGATCGGCACCGCCGTGCGTTACGCCTCGGCGTAAGTACCCAGGGGTCGGATCCCTTTGTGCAGCAAAGGGCTCTGACCCCATTTCCGGGATGCTCATCCGCGCATGGCGTGGATCTACCTCGCGCTGCGCGCGGGAGTCGGACAAGGCTCGACTCTACAGACAGCGCTTTGGATCATTTCCATGTTCATCCACGCATTGCATGGATGTGTCGACCAAGGTCGACACCCACCAACAGCCGCGGAAATCTGTCGAAGGCGGGGTGGGTCCGGTTGCGGGGGTGTCCGCGGCATGGATGCCGCGGCCAAGCCCCCAAGGTGAAGTGACCCCCGAGACTTGGACGGGGTCAGGCGGCCGATTGGGCCCGCTCCCGGTACTCTACCGGGCTCAGACCTTTCAGTTTCAGTTTGATGCGCTCCTG